>JALOBF010000166.1 GCA_023228385.1 Bacilli bacterium | reverse complement strand
TAAGGGTTGCCTCGTCATCACCGCCGGTAAAACCGGCTAAAACCAGGAAACCGCGCCCGATTTCACCGGTTATTTTATCGTTAACGGTGCACTTGGCCCGTTTTGTCCGTTGCAGCACAACTCTCATCGAATCACCCTTTCAATCGAATAAACATCGGATATTTTATGAACATTAATAATCGCATTGTTCAGCACATCAACATGCGGTATCGTTAATTTTATCTTGGTTAATAAATCGCCGTCACGGTTTTTGGCCGATGAAATAGATTTAATCGTTAAGTTAAAACTGTTAAGCATATTGATAAACTCAGCCACGATATTCTTTCGGTCAAACGACAAAATATAAATTAAAGATTCATATGGCTTTTTATCAAATTCGCTGTCCCAGATCACATCGATAAATCGTTCTTTTTCGGCATTACGAATATTATGGCATTCATAACGATGAACGACAATGCCGTGACTTTTACTGACATAACCAACGATATCATCACCTAAAACCGGATAACAACAGGCGGCTAATTTGATTTGAGCGCGGTCCACTCCTTCAACAATAATTCCCCACTCGTTCGCCGTTTTCTTTGCCGCCGGTGTTTCCGGTTCTTCAGAATATTGTTTTACCAAGGCTTCTTCATCAAACTTTTCGGTTTTACCGTAAATTCGATGGGCCGAACCTTTTGCGGAAATGGTTCCTTTCCCAATTTCCACATATAAATCTTCACTGTTATTGATTCCGTATTTTGAAAAAAGCGAAGCAATCATTTTGTCATCAAGTTTTAACAAAGGATAATTTTCGCTTTTACAAACCCGTTCAAAATCCTCTTTTCCTTTGCTAATTAAAAATTCCCGCCGCCGTTTATTCAAAACCGAAATTATTTTATGTTTGGCATGATTGGTCTTAACAATCTTAAGCCATGATTCACTGGGACCGTTAAAATTGTTTGACGTCTTAATTTCAACAACATCCCCGGTTTTTAGTTTATAAGTTAAGGGAACGATTTTTCCGTTAACAATCGCTCCGACCGTTCGGTTACCGACTTCGGTGTGAATCCGGTAGGCAAAATCAAGCGGCGTTGAGCCGTTCGGAAAATCAAGAACGTCACCTTTCGGCGTAAAGACATAAACATTGGCACTGAAAATATCGTCGCGAATGTTGTCCAACGGATCGCTATCTTCCGATTCGCCGATTTCGGCGTAAGTAAGCAATTCCTTGTACCAACGTAATTTAGCGGCGATTTCAAGTTGTTCTTTTTCCGGAGAATAAGCTTTATTCTCTTCTTTATATGCCCAGTGGGCGGCGATACCATATTCGGCGATTTCATCCATTTCATAAGTACGGATTTGGATTTCATAAATCTTACCGTTTAATCCGACAACCGTTGTATGCAAGGACTGATATAGGTTTGGCTTTGGGGTGGCAATATAATCCTTAAAACGCAGCGGCAAAGGAGCCCACTCCCCATGAATCAGCCCTAAAACATGATAACAATCTTCGATTGTTAAAACGAGGATACGGAGGGCCATTAAATCATAGATTTGATCGAATTCAAGATCCTTTTGCCGCATCTTTTTACAGACACTGTAAATATTTTTAAGCCGCCCCGTAATTTCATAATTTTTAATATTATTGTTTTTTAGTACTTCTTCAATTCGATTTTGCATTCGGCCGATATCTTCTTCCCGAACCGCTTTTTGACTTTTAATTAATTTTCGGATCCGGTTATATTCCAGCGGTTCCAGATATTTAAAACTGATGTCTTCAAGTTCGGCTTTCATCCGGTACATACCGAGCCGATGCGCCAGCGGCGCATATAAATCCATGGTTTCTTTAGCAATCTTAATCTGTTTATCCGGAGTTTGGTATTGCAAGGTTCGCATATTATGAACACGGTCAACTATTTTCACCAAAACAACGCGAATATCTTTAGCCATTGCTAAAAGAATTTTTTGATGAGTCCGGGCCAAAGCTTTTTCTTTGGTCATATATTTTAATTGACCGATTTTGGTAACGCCGTCAACAATATTGACAACATCGATACCGAACTTTTCAATCAGTTCTTCTCGGCTGGTTTCCGTATCTTCAAGAACATCATGCAAAAGACCGGCCATAATTGTCGTTGGTGCTACCCGAAGTTCCGCCAGCATATATGCGACTTCCAAAGGATGTTGGATATAAGGGTCATGCGATTTGCGGTATTGACCCTCATGTTTAACTTTCGCCACCTCATAGGCATCACGAATCAATTGAATGTTTTTTGGATTTTTTAAGTATTCTCCTGCTTTGTTAATAATATCATCGATTGTCTTTTTTTCCATAAACACCCTTTGGTCTTTCTCGCCAAAACTCCTTTCTCGTATATTTTAATAAGTAATTAATGTCTTAATTTTATACCCCTCAAGCAAATCTCTTCCCCGCAATTCGCTGAGTTCAATCAGAAACCCCAATCCCACCACGTTCCCCCCCAACTTTTCCACAAGATCGATTGTCGCTTTAACCGTTCCGCCGGTTGCCAGCAAATCATCGATAACTAAAACCTTTTGCCCCGGCTTAATCGAGTCTTTATGAATGCATAAGGTATTATTGCCGTATTCGAGTTGATAGGATATGCTGATTACTTCCCGCGGTAATTTATTCGGTTTACGGACCGGGATAAAACCAATCCCTAAGCGATAAGCAATCGGACATCCGAAAATAAAGCCGCGCGATTCCGGTCCGACAATAATCTCGGCCCCGATTTCAAGAGCAAAATCTTTAAGTTCGTTGCAGGCGGCCTGAAAAATCTCGCCGTTTGCCATTAACGGTGTTATATCGCGAAACAAGATCCCTTCAATCGGAAAATCCTTGACTGCCGCAATGTACTTCTTGTAATCCATAATATTCATCTCCTTATTGATATATCATATTATATCAAAAATATCGACAAAAGTGTAGTTAATTTTTCATTATATTAACCAGATTAAAATGCTAACGGATAATTATCATAATTTTTTTTGCCATTCATAAATTTTAAAGACAGAGGATAAAAATGAAAAGTGGGATTGTGAAAAACACGATTATTTTAATCGTCACCAGTATGATTATCCGGATTTTAAGTTTGGTTAATCGGATTATCTTAACCCGATTGCTCGGTAATGAAGGTATATCTTTATATGTCATTACTTTGCCGTCGCTCAGTCTTTTTATGACGATTAGCGGTTTTTCGCTTAATATTGCAACTACCAAAGTGTTTGCGGAAAACAGTGTCA
>JALOBF010000165.1 GCA_023228385.1 Bacilli bacterium | reverse complement strand
TTTTTCTTTTACCGTAACCGTAACCGTTGCGGTTTTCTCTCCGGCGGTAGCGGTAATAACCGTTTCACCAACAGCAACAGCTTCAATAACGCCATCATTAACCGTTGCTATCTCCGGTTTTTCCGAGGACCATGAAACGGTTTTATCAGTAGCGTTATCCGGTTTAACATCGGCAACAATCGTTTCCGAATCACCAACAGCTAAAACGATCTCCTCTTTATCTAAAGAAATCGATTCAACTTTTATGGTTTTATCGCAAGCGGCTAAAAAAGTTATAATAAAAAAGATTGCCAGCAAGGATAAAAAGCCTTTAAAAAGATTACTTTTTTTAACTACCATCTAATCTCTCCTTTCAAAAGAATTATACCATAAAAACCTTTTCATTTCAATCTTTTTTTAATAATGAAGTTCTATTTTTAACATATATATTAAAATAATAAGGAAAAAGATCATATTTAAAAGAAAAATTGCCCTTTATCTATCATTGGTTTTGAGGGCATTTTCTTTTAAATGTGATTGTTACAAATATATAAATTGTAAAATCAGATGATTAAATTTTCATATTCTGGTCTTATTTTGCACCCGGATAATCGAATTGCTTTAATCGCTACAATATCCAGCGGATCAATAATTGAAAATTCGGTGTTTAGATACCGCTTAAGCAGTGAAAGTTCTGTACAGGCAAGTAAAAACGGTGCATCGGGAAAAGTTTTAGCAACCTCCGCCATAACGCCGGCCAAAGCATCACCATAAATTTGAAGAACTCCGGTACTTTTTATACCGTAAATGATTTCTGAGATTCTTTTTTGATCATTAGTTTGAATTTTAAGTTCTTTTATTCCAGCATTATTTAAAGCACCGCCATATACTCCGGCAAGAACGGTGCCTTCCGTGCCTATAATAATAACTTTTCGTTTTTCTTTACTTTTAATATAGTTTATGGTTTCTGAAACCATATTAATAAATTCAATTTTATCGCTTTTAATCAAGGCGGGTGTATAATAATGGACGGTATTACAGCAAATGATAAATCTTTTTACCCTAAGCTTAATCAAATCACAAATGGCGCGGTTCAGATGGGAAACCGGAGAGAGCCCGTCATCTAAAATAGCTGCGGTGCGATCTGGTGTGTCGGTTATATTTAATATGCAAATACTAATATGGTCCTGATCACATTTGGCTTCGGTATATTTAATTATTCGATGAAACAGCTCAGCAGTTGCTTCGGGGCCCATTCCACCGATTATTCCTAATTCGTACATTGTATTATCCTTCAATTAATAAATCATCAAATAATTCGATATATTGACTAAGCGACTGAACCGACCGATTGAGAAACCCAGTTAAAGGTTGCGCGTGAAGCATAGAATTGATAATGGCTTCTTCGGTAGCTTCAACCGTTGCTTTAAACGCAAGATTAAGATAATCGTCATGTAACACTTCTCTTAAAAAAAGATGGTTATCAGAAAAATGATGGTATTTATTACTAACCGAAAAAGCAACAATAATATCGCCGCTGCCATGTGCCGCATAGCCGCCGGTATTGCCGATACCAATTTCGGCCCGTTTGGCAACTCTATTCAACTGTAGCGGATTAAGCGGTAAGTCAGTAGCGATAACAACGATAATTGAGCCTTGGTCAGCGGCACCGGCTGATTTTTCTTTCATTAATTCGCCAATATTTCTTCCTTTAATTTTTAATTCCTGATAACTGCTGCCTTGAAAATTGGAATTAACCAAAACGCCTAAAGTATATATTTTGTCCTTAATTTTAACGATGCGCGAAGCCGAGCCGATGCCGCCTTTAAATCCCAAACAACGCATCCCCATGCCGGCACCGACATTACCTTGAGGAAAAAGAACATCAGCATTTTCGATAGCGGTAATGACATCGGCATTTGTTAATGTAATATTGCGGATTTTGTTTAAATAGCCGTCATTGCATTCTAAAACCAAGGGGTTAACCGTTCCGGTTGAATTACATATTTCCGAATTTTGTGCCAACATATAAAGAATCAAGCCATTTGCAACCGCACCGATACTCAAAGTATTTGTCAGTAAAATCGGAGTTTCAATCGTTCCAAGTTCCTCTATTTGCATTAATCCCAACGATTTGCCAAAACCGTTAAAAACATGACATCCGGCCAAAACCTTATCCCGATAGATATTACCGTTATGGGGAAGCACGGCGGTAATGCCAGTATTTATATCGCCGTTGCGAAGCGTTAAATGACCCACCAAAACTCCGGGGACATCAGTTATAGTATTATTCTGACCAATCGGAAGCGAACCGATTTCAACATACCTTTTCATAGTGGTAATTGTCAGCGAAAATATTGAATCAATTTTCTGAATCGAACCATATTTCAGGAAATAAAAATTATAACCGGGATTACTATAAGTAATCTTTTTTTTCATTAAATCAGCAATTAAAACCATGCGAAAAATAATAGCCGCTGCAATCTCGTCCGTCGGTAACAAATCATCAATTAAATGAAAACTTTCGGGTCGATATTCAAAAATTAAATAGGCATTATAAGTGCCCGGTTCTCCCCTAGTAATAAAATGATAGGTAACATCATTGCGATAATACGGAGAATTTTTCATTTTTGAAATAAGATTAGAGTTGGCTGTAGTTTGATATTTGATCTTATTATTTTTCATACCCTCACCTCTTTAGAATTTATTATAATCGAAATTAAATCAATTGTAAAGCCTCGATAAGTATAAAAAAGTCCCGTAAAGGGACCTGTCCAACACCCAAAAATGGCTACAGAAAAATGCAGCCACTCATGTAATCAATTACGCGTATTATTTATCAACTTTTGATGTAAAACTTTTTATCTTACCATTTTCAATTACCACTTCTACAATACCACATTCTTTAGTTTCTTTGCTTATGGCAATGATTGCCGCAGTTCCATCAGCGACGATAGTAATTGAAGAATATTTATTAACAGTAAGAATAGATTCATCACTGCTATACCAATCATAATCAACACGCATTGGACTATAACCAAATGAAGTAATGTAGCATTGCGTAATGCCTTGATCATTCTCATGAATATCAAGTTCAAAACTTGATGGTAATAAATCATATCCGGGAACAACTATTACTTTATAATAGTAATCATAACCATTAAGATTATAACTAAAAACAATCTCTCCATAGTTTAAAGCATATAACTTACCGTCTTTTTCTGTAACCAGACTCTTATCATATTTAATTTCTACGTCTTCTTTTATATCTGTTAAAAGATTAGTAATTTGCT
>JALOBF010000014.1 GCA_023228385.1 Bacilli bacterium | reverse complement strand
CTTCTTCATGAAAATCCGACAAGGGTTAAAAAGCATGAATTACCGTTATTTTTAAAACCGGCATCAATCGAAGGTTATGTTTTTGATGGTTGGTATTTTGATGAAATATATTCTGATTTATGTAAATATATTTCCAGAGAACCGGTATTTGAAGTAGCAGATGAAAGAAAAGTTATTAAACTTTATGGAAAAATCAGCTAACATTTTAGTCTCTGCTTGAACAAACAATTCAAAAAAAGTAAGAATTTCCTTTATTTAGAAATATTTAACAAAAAAATGTAGATTTTTATAAATGTTTATGATATTATAGTTTTGAAGATAAATATAGAAAAAGCAAATGACAAATTCTTATATTTAAAGATCAGTGAAATAAACATTATTTTTGTGTAAACTTAAGGAGTTAAAAATATGCAAAAATTAACACGAAAAACATTTATTACGGTTTTCACAATTATTCTTACTTTTATTACTTTAGGAGCTATTACCTTTGCTTGGTTTACATTGACCACGACAGCCGAGGTTGAACAATTTGATACGGATATCAAGGCTGAATCCGGTATTGAAGTATCATTGGACTGTGAAACATTTGCCAGTTATATTAGAAAAGATGATATTGTTAAAAAAATCAAAACCAACTTAAATATAGAAGAGGGACCGATTGTCCTTAATGCCGTAACTACCGCGAATGGATATAGTAATTTTAAAACGATTAATGTCGATGATTATTCTGATGCTCCAATCTTAAAAGAGATTAATGAAAAGAATCAGGGAAAATGGATATGGTTTAATTTATTTTTTCGCACACCCGAACAAGGCACTTATATTTATTTATTAGATGATACAGACATAAGTTCAGTAGGTAAACCATGGAAATCCGATGCGAGATTTAATGATACTAGTTCCAGCATTATTAATCCGGGAGAGATGAAAATGATTTATGCCTGTAATACTTTGAGGATGTCATTTTCAACTCATAATATTGACTTTGAAAAGATGGAATCAGGCAATGAGCCGATCGGCGATGAGATTCAAAGTGTTGTTATCTATGAATTGGATCCGACTTATGATTCACCGCCTAAATCCAGCGAAAAAAATCAGCGTTTAGATCAAACAATACAAAGAAATTATGGTTTAATAGAGTATTTCCGCATTAAAAACGGCGGCACTCCGGAAGATCCCGATGCGGGAATTAATTTATTGGATTATTTTAATAATGAAGTTTTGCCACCGAATGTCTTAAAAAGCAGTAATTTAGTTAATGCTTCTACACTAAAAGATCAAAGAGGCGTAATCGCGGGGGAAAAAGCGGCGATTTTAGAATTTGACGATGCGACATATCACGAAGAAACAGGTTTTTATTACGGTGTTGTAAAAGTTCAAATGTGGATTGAAGGTTGGGATCCCGATTGTTATAACGCCATCCTTATGGCTGATTTGCAAATAAAGTTAAGTTTCGGCGGTTCAAAACAAAAACCAAGTATTGATTCAACCGCAATTGATGCCGAAACGGAATTTAATATAGAATACATTTGGGAAGATTACCTTGGAACTTTGGAACATGAAAACCCCTTAATTGTAAAAAAACATGAATTACCGTTATTTTTAAAACCGGCTTCAATAAAAGGTTATGTGTTTGCCGGCTGGTTTTTAACATATGAAGAAGGTGAGCTGGGGAAAGAAGGTACATACCGCAATCCGTGTACTTATATTTCTCGAAGTTATGAACTGGGCGCGGGAGAAGAAAGGATTAAACTATATGCAAAATTCAGGGAATATAAAATAGATTATAATACAGGTATCGGTACCGGTCAAGAAGATGATATATTTCCTGAAGAATACCCGACAAGTTATTCCGGAACTGATTTATTAAATCTTTCAATCGCACTACCTATACTTAATGATCTTATTCTAGGAGAAAATCAAGAAGCGGTAAAATATATTTTTTTGGGGTGGTACTTAAATCCTGGATTTAAGGGAAACATTATTGAAACAATTGATAATTCTATTAGGGCTGTTCCCGGCGATATAATATTATATGCAAAATGGGAAGAAGTAGTGGAATATAGGATAGAATATATCTATGAAAAGGACCATGAAGGAGCGGAACATGATAATCCTATGGTCATTAAAACAAATAATTTACCGCTAGAATTAAAATCAGCATCATTATCAGGTTATGTTTTTGCCGGCTGGTATTTAAAATATGAAGACGGTGAATATAGTAACCTATGCACTCAGATATCTAAAGGTATAACGGAAGATATTATACTTTATGCAAGATTTAGAGATTATAATATCGCTTATAATTTAGGGGATGGCGACGGTCAGGTAACGCTCCCGGCAGGGTGTTTATTAAATTATAATGGTACCACACCTTTACCGATTGAACTTATTCCAATTGAAGATAAGTTTGTAATAGGAGAAGGTGAAGGAGCAAAAGCATATGAATTTACTGGCTGGTATTTAAATTCTGAATTTAGCGGAGTATCTATTAATGAAATTAACAGTGATACTGTCGGTGTTCCCGGCGATATATCATTATATGCAAAATGGGAAGAAGTTCTTGAATACACAGTAACATATGATTTTGGAGTTTATACCGATGTAGACAATCCAAATCCCTCAACAGTCGAAACAAGCGAGTTACCGCTTCTTTTAGAACCCGCCTCATTAGACGGTTATGTTTTTGAAGGTTGGTTTATCGATTTCGAATATGTAACCGAATGGATTTCCATATCTAAGGGCATAACGGCTGATGTTACGCTTTATGCTAAATTTACAGTTGCACCGCCTGAAGGATAATTTTTTAAATCACAATTTACATGCGAATGGTACGCTTATTAGCGGAGCTTATTCGCTTTTTTTATTTGGATAAAAGTTATGAAAATTTATAAAAAAGGAAGAATTATTCACTTTTCAACATAAAATAACAAAAAAGTATAGATTTTTCTTGATATTTGTGATATTATTATTTTGTAATACAATATTTTCATTAAAGAGAGGACAAAACATGAGCGCTAATGTTAAAAAGTTTCCGGTAAAAACGGTACTAAGCGTAATATTAAACGTATTTTTTTATTTAGTTATTTTGTTTCTGTTACTATTTGCCATTGCAAATATGAAAATTAAGACTCAAGCTGATATTCCTCATGTTTTTGGCAGAGGTTTTTTATCGGTGCAGTCAGATTCGATGATGGGAAACGAAAAAGATTCCTTTGATAAAGGAGACATGATTTTCGTTAAGATTGTAAAAGAGAAAGATGTTGATAAATTAGCAGTCGGTGATATTGTTACTTGGTATGATGTTAATAAAAAAATTTTTAATACTCATAGAATAATTGTGATTGGCGATAATTATTTTATAACCCAAGGCGATAAAGCGGCCGCCAACCCGGCCTATAAGTATGATCCGGAGAAACCGGATAATAATCCCAATTATTATGAAGTTATTAACAAAACTGAAGTTAAAGCGATTCATCTTAGCACATGGAAAAAGGCGGGGAAGACTCTTGATTTCTTGATGTCTCCGATTGGTTTTCCAATTTGTATTGTTTTACCGGCAGTTTTAATCTTGATTTTTGAAGGGGCCATTTTGATACGCAATATTATTAAATTTAATAATGCAAAAATGGAAGCTAAATTTAAACAAGGTAAAGTCGAAGATCTTGCTGATTTAGAAAAAGAACGGGAAAGAATCAGACAAGAAGTTCTGGAAGAGTTAAAGAAAGAGGAACCGTCTAAGGATAAACAGTAGGGGATCATAATTTAGTTTTATAGGGGTGGATTATGGTTGAATTTTCACGATATTACATCGATTTTATTTTAGAGTTATTATCGAACATCGGTAGCTTTTTCAAAAGTGTTTTTAAAGCGTTTGCCGATTTCTTTTTTAATGATGTAAAATCATACATGAACGATCTAATCGACACCAGTAAAAACTTTACAATGCTTGACTGGGTAGTAGCCGCTATTGTATTAATCATTAATTTAGCTTTTATTACTTTTTTGGTTATAAAGTTATATCAATGGCTAAGGCGTTATATTCGTTTTACCCATCGCGAAGTAGAAAAAGACGAATTATTGGAAGAAATTTCGATTCTTAATATGAAAACGGCGGAATTGGTTGAAGAAAAAAACAAAATTTTGGCTATGAAGGTTTCACAGTTAGGACTTCAGCCCGACCGTTTTCAGGAAGACTATGAAGCGGAAGAAGAGGAATCGACCCCCGACATTGGGGAAAGCCGGTTCGTGAAATTGTCGGAAGTTGACGAAGAATACCGCGGTCGGATTCCGACGGTTATTATGGAACCGGAGGATATGATTGGCTTACAAGAACTGGTTGAAAGGTTTGTTAACTTTTCCGCATCGCAACTTAACCTATATTATTCAAAAAAAATAATCTCCGCCTTTTTTGCCGGACTCGCAACTTCTAAGATTATGATTTTAGAAGGAATTTCCGGTACCGGTAAAACCTCCCTTCCTTATGCGATGGGAAAGTTTTTCAATAATGGGGCCGCAATTGTTTCGGTTCAACCAGCTTGGCGGGACCGGGCTGAACTATTCGGCTATTTAAATGAATTTACAAAGAAATTTAACGAGTCTGATTTTCTGCGTCATGTTTATGAAGCGACTTATCGCGAAGATATATGTTTAATTATTTTGGATGAGATGAACTTGGCTCGAATTGAATATTATTTTGCCGAGTTTTTATCGATTCTTGAAATGCCCAATAGTGACGAATGGAAAATTGAAGTTGTGCCAAACGAACAGCCAAATGACCCAAAAAATTTAATTGGCGGCAAATTAACTATCCCGCAAAATCTTTGGTTTATCGGCACCGCTAACCGTGATGACTCCACATTTACCATTACTGATAAAGTGTATGACCGGGCAGCAACCATTGAAATGAATGTCAAAGCGCCTTATATCGATGCGCCGCCGACCAAAGCCGTGACAATAAGTTTTGAATATCTGGATAATCTTTTTAATAAAGCCGAAAAAGAATATCCTTTATCCCCGAAAATGATTGATTCTTTAAATCGTTTAGATGTTTTTATTACCAGCAAATTCAAAGTTACTTTTGGTAATCGGATAATGAAGCAAATCAGACGCTTTGTTCCTGTTTTTGTCGCCTGCGGCCGGAGTGAAGTTGAAGGCTTGGATTTTATGGTTGCTCGAAAAATATTGCGGAAATTCGAAGCACTAAATCTAGCATTTCTTCAGGAAGAAATTGACCAATTAACTGATTTAATGGATAGACTATTCGGAAAGGATATGTTTGAGGAATCAAAATTGTATCTGGAGGAACTGAAGCGAAGTTATTAATCAATAAGGGAATGTGGTGGTTATGAAAAAAAGAGATGATTTGGATACATTCTACAGCCATATTATGTCATCTTTGATGGCGGTTGAAGAAAAAGAAAACTTCCCTCGTTATTTTTATAATTCTTTTCTTGCCGGAGAAAATATAGTATATCAAAAAAGCATATCTGAAATTAAAAAATTTAACGACGATTGGATTGCGACGCTTGAAACATATTTTCCGAGTATCGATCGGATTATTAGTCAGCCATTCTCGACTTTAAGATATGATGAGGAAATAGTACCAATTGAAAAAGCAAAAAAAGTTAACAGTACATCAATTCGGCATTTAGCCGCTAATTCTCATCTGATAAAAGAAATAAAAGATGGCGAAGTGATACCGAAAAAAATCTTAACGTCACAATCGGAAATCGAATACGGCATTTATGAAAACCGCTTTATTATGACTTTAATTAATCGGTTAATTAGTTTTTTAAGCAATCGGTATGAAGTAGTAAAAAGCAATATTGAATCTTATGAACGAAAACATTTAAATTTACGATCAAATTTTAATATTTTTAATTCCGAAGTGGCAATGGATATTGATGTCGTTTTAAAAAATGATATAGAAGATTCTGATGTAAAAGAACAAAGCAAAATCTATCTTGGCCGCGTTACCAATCTTACTCGGATGGTATCTGGATATAAAAACTCCCCCTTTATGCGGATGATGGAAGAACAGAAGCCGGTTAAACCGCCGATTATGAAAACCAATATTATTTTGAAAAACCCTGATTTCCGTAATGCCTATAATCTTTGGCTTTTTCTTGATCATTGCGATTCTGTCTTTTATGATATAGATGTGGAAGAGCGGGATCTTGATATTGCCCCCGCATATATGTATAATCTCAATCAAATTGCTTTAATTACATATGCCTTGGTTTTATATAATCAAAACTTATTAAAAAAAGAATATGACGCTTCCAATCTGATTAAATATGAACGGAAAGCAACGAAACTAGTTAAGTCCCATGCAAAAGATGTTGTCGATAATCCTTCGGCGATTGTTATTGAGGATAATACCATTAATGAATATTATTTGGAACAAAATAAACGGGTTTTCAAACAAAAACTGGATGAGTTACTGGGGGAGGATGTCCCTTACGAACAAGCTCTGAAAAGCGCTTTAACGCAGACCATCGGGATTACCAACTCGCTATTTCAATCGGTTTTTGATATGGCGGCAGAAGAAGAAATAATGGATGCGGTTGAAAAGAAGAATTTGGTTGATAAACTTGTTGAAACTAAAAAGAAAGCCCGGATTGCCCAATTAATTCGGGAAACTAAAGAGGCGGATTATAAAGAATCGGTTAATCTGGAAAAACAACAAATGAAAGAGATTAGTCGAATTAATACTCGCATTATTAAGGAGAGCAGTAAAATAAGACGCCAATTAAAAGACCAAGCCCGGCGACAGCGCTTAAATCAATCGCTTAAAGCAACCAGGCAGGACCGCGATTCAGCAAAAGATAAAAGCAAAAAACTTACCGAAAATATGAAAGCGGTTAAAGATAAGGTTGAAACCGCGATTCTCCAGGAAGAGAAAAAAATCAATGAACAACTGCTGAGGCAAGCAGAAAAAGAATTGATTTCCGCCGAAAAAGCCCGAGCTCGCGCCGAACGGCAGGAAGTAATGAAGCGACTTAAAGAAGAGAGAAAACAAGCTCTTGAAAATGAACGACGTCGTTTCCAAGAACATCGAAACTTAATTCGTGATAAATTTAAAGAAATGAAAAGCAAAATTCTTGATTTTGAGAAAAAAAGACGCGAACAAGAAATATTATTGCTTAGAGAGAAATATCGTAAAATGCGTGAACAGGAAGTTGCCCGTATTAAAACGCATCATTCACAAACCATACAATCAACTTGATTCAATCAAGTTGATAGTTTTTTCAGGAGGGAAAAATGATGGCGAAAAAAATAACCGCCTTTTTAATGTCGTTTGTAACAGCGGTTTTATTTCTGCTGTCGCTTGTTATTATTATATTGGGGATTGTTTCCGCCCGTAACAATAAAATCATTTCTTTGTTTGGATATTCGTTTGCGGCGGTCGCTACGGACTCGATGGCACCAACGATTGAGCCCCAATCGATTGTAATTGCAAAAAAAGTTAATTTTATCGATGCTGAAAAAGGCGACATTATAATTTATTACTCCGAAACATATAAAGTTTATCTTGTGCATCGGGTGGTTGAAGTGACACCGGCGGGAAATCTTCGAACCAAAGGTGATAATCCGCTGGCCGCCATTGATGAGGACCAAGTTACTGAAAAAAATTTTTACGGTAAGGTCGTCAAGTATGGTCGTTTTTTTGGTTTAGGGAAACTGCTATTAAACAATCGTTACTTCACTTATCTGATAATTGTAGTTGCCTTGCTTTTAACTATCGTTATAGAATCCGTATCGATTGTTAAAAGCATAATTGCAAAGAATAAACCGGATTTATCTAAAAAAACATGAAAAACGATAGCGGTCAACATTATTGGACCGCTTTTTCTTTTTTTCGACAGATATCTCTATCTTTCCCCCCTTGAACAGTTATTTCAAATGACATTTAACTTCTGATTATCAGATATCTTTTGTTGTTTTAATTAATTCATGATATAATTTTTATTGGTTGTAATTATATGATTGGGGAGACATTTTATATCAATAAGATTAGGAGATACAAGGATAATGATTTTAAATCAGGATTTGCAGAAGGCATATGGGTTATTTGAAAACATGCCGATTGCATATGCAATTTTTCGTATCGACAATAATGATGTCGACCCGTACCTGTCTTTTTATTATGCCAACAGTTCTTTCTTGCAGTTATACGGAATTGAAATCAGTGATTTATTGAAAACCCCGGTTAGCACTTGCCTACCGGCTAAACAAAACGATTTATATTTTGAAGTTGCCACCACCGGAGTTAAGAAATGCTTTTTTAATTTTAACCGCAATATAAAAAAATATCTGAAAGTATATTGCTATCAGCCGATCTTTGGTTATTGTGCTTGTTTAATTGATGATGTTACCGAACAATTCAATCTTCAACAATTACTAAAAATCAGGGCTCAATCGGACAGCCTTACCGGTTTATACAATAAAGAGACAACTCATGAATATGTTATAAAATATCTTAATGAAAACAAGACCAAAAATGCGACCCATGCCATGATAGTTTTGGATTTAGATAATTTCAAAGAAGTAAACGATTATTTCGGTCATATTTACGGCGATGCCCTTCTTCTTGAAATATCAAATCGGATTAAGTCACTGTTTCGTTCAACCGATATTGTCGGAAGAATCGGCGGCGATGAGTTTATGATTTTTATGAAACAAATTAAAAACTTCGATATTGTTCATCGAAAAATTAATGATTTATGTTTTCTGATTAATGAAAATTATAATTATTTTAATATTGATCTAGCGATAACAACAAGTGTCGGCATTGCCATCTATCCTAATGCCGGTCTTGATTTTGATACTTTATATAATAATGCCGATGTCGCTCTTTATAAGGCTAAAGAAAAAGGCAAAAATCAATATTATATTTATAACGAGAATGAAACCGGTGTTGATTATAATGATATTGTTTTTTATAATTCAAAATTGAGGAAGAATAAACTTGCCGATAAGATAAAGAGAATTCTTGGGAGCAGTGATTCTCCGTTTATCAATTTAAAAACGGCCATTAGGGTATTGTGCAATAATTATGGTTTTAAACAAGGGTATATTTGCGAAAAGGGTACTCCTCTCAATCAATACTCATTAGTTTCACGGTATCCGGAGTTAAGCAGCGAGGAGATTGCTTATCCCGAACAATCGACTTATCTTTATGATTGTATTAGACGATTTGATTACTGTTATTTAACTGAAAAATCGGCAGCGGAAATTATTCATCACAGTTTTTCCGATAAATATAAAACATTATATTATTATGCAATACATTACGAAGAATGTTATTATGGTTTTATCGGTTTTAACAGTCCGGAAAAATGTTTATCGATTGAAACGACGGAACTTGGGGAGTTGACCGTTATCACGAAAATGATTGCCAATTATTATTTGAAAATAAAACAAAAAAATATGACTGTTTTGGCATGACCGCCATACTTAAGCGGTCTTTTTTTGTTGGAAAAGTTTGACAAATCACTTTATATATTGTATAATAATGGAAACCATGAACTCTATTAGTAGCAATATGGGGATTAACAAGGTGATATATATGAAAAAAAAGTCGTTGCATTTATCCGATGCTGTTTTTATTATTGCTTTTTCCACAATTTTTTTAGGTGCTCTCTTTTCTGTCGGCTTATACTTGATTTTCCGTTTTAAAATTATTATATTAGTATTATTGCTTTTTCTGTTTGTTTTAACCGGAGGGGTTATTATTTTACTGGGAAAAATAATAATTGAAAAACCGATTAGAGAATTTGAAAAATCAATGCGTTCACTTTCTCTTTCGGTCCGCCCCGTTGCCACTTTGTCAAGACTTAATGAAATAAGGAACATTAATCGGGCAATCCGAAAATTGTGGTTGCAGTCTCATCAGATGACATCGTGTCTTTTTAGCACGATAGAATTATATTCGGTTGGCTTCTTTTATTATTTAAAAGAAGACGACAAAGTTTATTGCACGCAGAAATTTTTTGATATTTGTGCTTTTAAAGGAAAAGAGGGATATCTGGATTACCGTAAATTTCATCCAATGTATCAGAAAATTACCAATTTATATTATGATGATAAATACAGAGCCTATTTGCTGGAAGATTTTCGCTGGATTCAAATATTAACGCATCAATATCGAGGTTTTTGTATGGGGATAATTTATGATATTACCGATCAGGTTAATCAAATTAAAAAAATAGAGAAAGAAAGGGATATTGATCCTTTAACCGGACTTTATAACCGTTATGCATTTAATCGTTTGGCCGAAAATATTATAAGTGACTGTTCCATTAAGGCGCTGGCTCTTATTATGTGGGATATTGATAAATTGAAATATATCAATGATACATATGGTCATGATGTCGGTGATCGTTATCTGTGTAAGTTCGGGGAAGTGATTAAATCTTTAGAACAATATGGCGGCCTAGTCGCCCGGCGTTCCGGCGATGAATTTTTAGCTTTGGTTTACGGCAATGAACAAAGCCAAATTCAACCGATTATTGATGAGGTTAACCGGCAAATCAGCGAAGGCAGCATTTTAATCGGTGATTGTGTAATTGAAAAGTTACGGGCTTCATTCGGCGTGGCTTGGTATCCGGAAAACGGCACCGTTTTAGCCGATTTAATTAATTATGCCGATTTCGCATTATATGAAAACAAATATTATTTATTTGTAAAACCCAGGCAAGATTCGATAAATGCCAGCATTGTCAACTATAGTAAAGAATTTAATTATATTATTGCTAATAAATTAGTAACTTTCTCTTATCAGCCGATTATTGATGCCAAAACGGCGAAGATTTTAGGTCATGAAACATTTATGCGAATTTACAGCGATATTATTAGGACTCCCGAACAATTGATAACGGTTGCGAAGGCGCAGTCGAAACTGCATGTTGTTGAGGAGATGACCTTGGAAAAATGTATTGCTGCGATTCGCGAATACCAAAACATTCTTTCAACACCGGTATTTATTCATTCCTTGCCGAATATTATTTTACCTGATTTGTCAATGAAAAAAATTTTTGTTAATTTAAATAATATCAAGATTGTATTTGAGATTATTGATTATTATTATGCCGATAAAGAAATATTTAAAAATAAGCTGGAAAAACTTAAGTGCTTTCAAATAGAAGTTTGCCTCGATGATTTTACTATTGATAATATTAACGAAGATATTATTAGTTTTGTCAATTATATAAAACTTGATATGTCCCTCGTCCGTAGTATTGATGTCAATCGGGAAAATCAAGAAAAACTGCGGAGAATATTGGATTATGCAAGAAACCGAGAGATTAAGGTGATTGCCAAGGGAATTGAATCTTATCAGGAAATGCAATATCTAATGGATATCGGTGTTGATTATCTGCAAGGTTATTACATTGCCATGCCGTTATCACGCCCCAACCAAATATCTAAAGATGTAATAGATAAACATCAAGCTATCGCTAATCAGAAAAACAAAAAAGGCAGAATAATCCCCATATCATCAAGTTAAGAAACTAAAAAAGGATTAATAATGTTTTAAATTCAATCCGGAAGCTATTAAATACTTACTTAATGAATGGGTAAAGACGATAGATCGATAAAAAAACAAGACTATCGTCTTGCTTTTTAATAAATAAATTATTAAAACTTTCTGCTTGATAAATGAGAATCTGCTTTTTTATTCTTCGGGTATATCGGCGGGGTAGTTGGGAGTGCCATAACCGTCAATGGTATGATAGTCTAGAGGATAACTGCGCCGAGCCACCATATCGCTGGTATTGCCCTCGATCGTATAAACTCGTTCGCCGTCACATCCGGTTACGATACCGGTATGACCGGCCCCGTCTCTTAAAAAGAAAATAACATCGCCGGCTTTAGGAATATAGTTTTCTCTAAGCTGATAAATGTTTTTATGTTTATAATTTTGCTTCCCGTCGCCGACATTGGCGAAAGGCGGAAGGATATCCGTACTGATTCCGGCTTCATTGGCGCACCAGGTAACAAACATTGCGCACCAATGGAGATTGGTGAAGTATGAACCGTAATATGTCCCATACCAAAATCCGTATTTGGTATAACCGTCACTTTTTTCGCGGTAGCCGAGCTCTTTTTCGGCGGCTGTAACAAGTTTTGCTCCATAATCAACCTTGGTTGTTCCCGCCACTTCAATATAAATCTTTCCGTAAATATCTTTATCGGCCTTGGAATAAACATAAACTTCAGCAACTCCCGGTGCACATCCCATTAGCCGACCGTTTTCACCGATGCGCGCGATTTTGTTATTAATGGTTTTCCAATAAAAATCATCTAAATTGATGTTTTCTTCATCGATTAGGATTTGTAAATCTTCACCAACCTTAACACCGGCTTTATCATCTTCTGTCTTCAGAAAGACTACCGGTTTTCCGGTATCGCGATAAGCGATTCCGGATACAACTTTTAAATTAAAACTGTTCTTGATTTCCGGATTAGAACGTAAGGTTGCGGTAATCGTTGTTGTCCCTTCTTTTAGGGCTTTTATTGTTAAGTTTTCATCAAAAACGGCAATATCATCATTAGAATTTTCCCAATCGAAACAGTCAATAACCGCTCCGACAAGTCGTTGATTTGCAAACAACAGTTTTGATTTTTGTCCGACTTTCATTATCGGATATGAAGTTGTAATCTGTGGTTTGGCGATAAAATCTCTTTGTACAAATACGCGAATTGATATATTGATATCGGATTTTTCTTTGACAGTTGCGCTTATCGTTGTAACCCCAACCGCCAACGGTTCAATGCGTATGAAGTTTAGGGTCAAAACTTCAGGGTTACTAACAACAAACTCGATATCATCGGAATCATAGCCAATGATATCAATTGGCAAATCGACTGTTTCGCTTAAGGAGAGAAAAATTTCTTCAGCAGAAAAACTAATCGACTGCTTAGTTTCATCTTTAGGATAATTACAACCGATAAAAACAATAAAAAGACAA
This sequence comes from Bacilli bacterium, assembly GCA_023228385.1. Taxonomy (GTDB): domain Bacteria; phylum Bacillota_I; class Bacilli_A; order ML615J-28; family CAG-698; genus UBA3946. The sequence continues at coordinate 6,337 of JALOBF010000014.1, read as the reverse complement.
ATATAAATCAATATCCAAAGTTTCTTCATGATAAACTTCTCCATATATATACATATTATACAAAAACTTTTCCGTTTTTTCAATCTACTTGCCGCTTTTACCTTTATTTGGTTTATTTAATTAAGATAAAATGAGATAAACAAGATGGGAGGGATTATGCCCAACGTTACATTTATTTTTCGTTACTTTGCCGGCAATAAAAAAATAGATATGGAAAAATGATAAGAATAGTAGTATAATATAAATAGATAAACATTTATATATTAGGAGGCATTTTATGGGAAGAGCACATGAGGTCAGAAAGTCAGCGATGGCAAAAACCGCCGCACGTAAAAGCAAGGAATACGCCAAATACGGGGTATTGATTTACAAGGCGGCCAAAAGCGGCATTCCCGATCCGGAATTAAATCAAACTTTAAAAAAGGAAGTTGAACGGGCGAAAAAAGCACAAATCCCCTCCGACGTTATTAAAAGAGCGATTGAAAAAGCCAAAGGTGGGGCCGGAGATGATTATATTACGGTTAATTATGAAGGGTTTGGTCCCGGCAATTCGATGGTAATTGTTGAGTGTTTAACTGATAATCTGAATCGTACCAACACTGAAGTTCGGACGGCCATTTCAAGAAATGGCGGTAAACTCGGTGTTTCCGGCAGTGTTGCTCATATGTTTTTAAACCAAGCACTGTTTAGTTATGAAGGCATGACCGACGAGGAAGCACTGGATTTATTGGCCGAAGCCGATTGTGATGTTACCGATATTGAATATGATGATGGGTTGGTAAGCATTTATGCGCCCAGTAGCGAATATGGCAAAATCCGCGATGTTTTAGCCGAAAATAATCCCGATATTGAATTTCTCGAGGATGAAATTGTCTGGACCCCTCTGATGAAGGTAAAAATCGAGAATGAAACAGAGGCCCAAACTTTTAAAAAAATGATTAAGGCACTTGATGAATTAGATGATGTTCAAAAAGTTTTTCATAATGTTGAAGACATGCAATTTGATGAATAGCCCATTTCCGGTTTATTGATTAAACCGGTTTTTTTTTGACAAGTTTTTATGGCCTGAAAAACTAAATATTGTATTGTATGATTTTGCTGTATGTGATATACTAACTTAAAAATATCCTAAGGGGGAAGAACATGCATCGAGTTTATAATTTTTCGGCCGGACCCGCTGTTTTACCGGACGCGGTTTTAAGCGAAGCGCAAAACGAAATGATGAATTATCGGGGAACCGGTAGTTCAGTGTTGGAAATGAGTCATCGCTCTTTTGACTTTAATGAGATTATTAGCGAGGCGGAAGTTGATTTACGGAAACTGTTAGCGATTCCCGATAATTATAGGGTACTTTTTCTTCAAGGCGGAGCTTCATTGCAGTTTGCGATGGTACCAATGAATTTAATGAAAAACCGTACCGCTGATTTTATAATAACCGGTCATTGGGCTAAAAAGGCTTATCAAGAAGCCCAAACATTTGGTGAGGTACGAATAATCGCTTCGTCGGAAGATCAACTATTTTCCTATATTCCGGATTGTACCGATTTAGAAATTAATCCCGGGGCTGATTATCTTTATATTTGTGAGAATAATACGATTTATGGGACAAAATATCAAATGCTTCCTAATACCAAAGGCAAACCGCTTGTTGCCGATATGTCGTCCTGTCTTTTATCGGAGGAAATCGATGTCGGTCAATACGGGCTTATTTTTGCCGGAGCTCAAAAAAATATCGGACCGGCCGGAACGGTTGTTGTTATTATTCGTAAAGACTTAATTACCGATGAAGTTTTGCCGTTAACGCCGACAATGCTTAAATATAAAACCTATAGTGATAGTAACTCATTATATAATACCCCCCCTACCTACGGAATTTATATTTGCGGCAAGGTATTTAAATGGTTGTTAAAAGAAGGCGGTTTAAAAAGAAGGGGTGAGATTAATCGGATGAAAGCAAAAATACTTTATGATTATCTCGATACCAGTCAGTTATTTAAAGGGACAGTATGCAAAGCGAACCGTTCAATAATGAATATTACTTTTGTCACCGGAAACAAAGAACTCGATGAGAAATTTGTTAACGAAGCAAAAAAATACGGCCTTGTCAATTTGAAAGGTCACCGCAGCATTGGCGGTATGCGGGCCAGTCTTTATAATGCGATGCCGGTAGCCGGTGTTAAGAGATTAGTTGAGTTTATGCGTGAGTTTGAGAGGAATTACAATGTTTAAAATCAAATGCTTAAATTCTATTGCTCAAAGCGGCTTAAGCAAATTTAACGGTAAGTTTAAAATCGTCGCGGACATGCCGGAGGCTCACGGTATTCTTTTGCGAAGCCATGATTTACACAATATTGATTTTCCGCCAAATCTTGAAGCGATTGCCCGGGCCGGTGCCGGTGTTAACAATATTCCGGTTGAACGTTGTACTGAAGCCGGTATTGTTGTCTTTAACACCCCGGGAGCGAACGCTAACGGTGTAAAAGAGCTGGTAATAGCGGGTATGTTAATTGCTTCCCGCAATATTATTGCGGGGATTAATTTTGTCACCGAACATTGTAACCGCGAAGATCTTGCAAAGTTTGTGGAAAAAGAAAAGGCTCGTTTTGCCGGCAGCGAAATTCAAGGTAAAAAATTAGGCGTTATCGGTTTAGGGTCGATTGGCGTTTTGGTAGCCAATGCCGGATGGAACATGAATATGGAAGTCTATGGCTACGATCCTTTTATTTCAGTTGACCATGCTTGGCGCCTATCTCGTCATATTATTCATGTAAATAGTATAAACGACATTTATTCTGTTTGTGACTATATCAGTATTCACGTGCCTTTGAGTGATGAAACGCGACATATGATTAACAAGGAAGCATTTAAAAAAATGAAAGCCGGAGTAATTCTACTGAATTTTGCCCGTGATGCTTTGGTATGTGATGCGGATTTGGCGGCTGCCCTCGCATCAGGCCAAGTTAAAAAATATGTTACCGATTTCCCCAACTATCGAACCGCTAATTTGGAAAAGGTAATAGCTATTCCTCATTTGGGAGCCTCAACCGCCGAGGCGGAAGACAATTGTGCTCAGATGGCAGTCCGTCAGTTGATTGATTATTTCGAGAACGGCAACATTACTAATTCGGTTAATTTTCCGGAATGCGATGCCGGTATTTGCCAAGCGGCCGGTCGCATTACCCTTTATCATAAAAACATACCCAATATGATTAATCAGTTTACCGGAGTATTTTTTCGGGAAAATATCAATATTGCCAATATGTATAATCGAAGCCGCGGCGAATATGCTTATTCATTATTTGATATCGATTCACCGACTGGTTTAAGTTTAAAGAAAAATTTACTGGCCATTCCCGGCGTTATCAAAGTAAAAATAATAAAATAGCACTCCGATCCGAGCGCTATTTTTTCTTTTGAAGTTCATTATTTTCATCGCGTAACCATAATAGAACGTTGAAGCAACGCTTAATAATATTAGGCGGAAATTCCTTGCCTTGGGCGTAATTAACCCTCATTCGCCGGTAATAATCATAAAAAGAATCGAGACGATTAATAAAGTGTTCATATGATTTATTGTATTTTTCCGTCCAGGCAATTTCGGCTACCGCCGCTAATCGGGGGAAGATTTGATAATCAAGTTTATATTGGTTGGGGACCCATTCGGTCCATAGGGGTGCTTCAACCCCAAGGATGTTTTCTTTGTTGCGGATGTTTTTGTCGATTGGTTCAAACTGATAAGTTTTTCTTAAGGGCGTCATACTGTAAGGATAGTCAAGATATAGGTATAGAAAATCGGAAATAATAGCCTTTCTTCCGTGGTTGATTTCTTTAACTGTTTTTTTTCGAGTGAAAGGTTTCCAATGTTGGATAACGGTGTCGGCCGCCGTATCGGAGTCAACGCCGTCATTCCAGATAATCGGAATTTTATTATGAGCTTTCAGCAATTCCCCAAAATAATTAAGGAAATAGGTAGCCAATCCATTTTCGCCTTTTAAATTATTATCCTTTATCATCTTCTGGCAAAGGGGACACTTTTTCCAGTGTTTTTTCGGTACTTCGTCGCCGCCGAGATGAAAATATGGACTTTCAAAAATATCGATTATCTCAATAATTATCTCGGTTAGCATTTGATAGACATCCATATTGCCGGGGCAAAGCGTAATGTCGCTGATGCCAAAACTCCCTCTGACTTCAATTTCTTTTTTAAGGCATGAAGTTTGTGGATAGGCGGCAATCAAAGCATTCATATGACCCGGCATATCGATTTCCGGTATTACTTCAATATGTCTTGATTTCGCATAAGCAACAATCTCTTTTAAATCCTGTTTCGTATAAAAGCCTTGATGCGGAATATCTTGTGTTTTTCTTTTCCGGCTGGAGGTTCGGTTTCTTTTGCTTCCGATTTCGGTTAAACGGGGATAAAGTTCGCTTTCGATACGCCATCCCTGATCGTCGGTTAAATGTAAATGAAGAACATTAAATTTATGAAAACTGATTAGATCGATTAAACGAAAAATTTCATTTTTCGGAAAGAAATGACGGGCGACATCGAGCATAAATCCCCGATAGGAAAAGCGCGGGCGATCATCGATAAAGGTACAATTAATCCGGTGGCGACCGTCTTTCAAGGTTAAAAGTTGTTTGAGAGTTTGCAGTCCGTAAAAAGCCCCGTGGTTGGTTCTGGCCGCCAGATGAATACTTAATGTATCAACAAAAAGTTGATATTGTTCATATTCAAGGGAAAAATCCAAAGATAGATTAATCATGGCATACTGTGATTGTTTTGGCTTGATGCCGGTCGTCTTCTCCAAAAAAAGACAAAGCATATCGGCGGTTGGCTTTAGTTCTTGGGAATAGTTGATTGTAATGTTTTCAGTGACAAAAAAGAAACCGGGTAAGTTTCGGTATGAATTTGGTAGGGGAATAATGTTCATAACAGCACCTCTTAATAATATTATACAAAATAATCGGTAGTTTGTAAATGGATTATGATAATAAGCATTTTCCGGCATTTTCAAGGATGCAATATTTATTAATCGGCGGTACATGTTGAAAAAAAATCCATATTTAATTTTATACGGAGTTTGCTTTGACATTTTTCCATGAAAATTATATAATGTTTATGTAGAATAAAATATATGGGTGAGCAGATGAAAAAGGTTTTGGATGGTATAGACCGATATTTTAAGATATCGGAAAAACAATCGACATATTCGCGGGAGATAATCGCCGGCATAATTGTTTTTTTTGCGATGATTTATATTTTGCCGGTTAACGCCAATATTTTAAGCGGTGCCGGTTTTCCGGCCGGAAGCATCTTTGTCGCTACGGCCCTAGTCAGCGGTATCGTAACTTTAATTATGGGCCTTTATGCCAATTATCCGATTGCTTTGTCGGCGGGAATGGGAATGAATGCTTTTTTGGCTTTTACTATCTGCGGTAAGTTAGGTTATACCTGGGAAGAAGGATTAGCGTTGGTGATTGTTGCCGGAGCGTTTTTTTTACTCTTTTCGCTGACCGGTTTCCGCAAAAAAATTATCGACAGTTTTCCTCAAGATTTAAAATATGCCATCACCGCCGGTTTGGGCTTTTTTATTGCTTTTATCGGATTAAAAATGGGGGGGATTATCGTCGCCGACGGCGGAACTTTAGTCGGTTTAGGTAAGTTAAGCGACCCGCTGGTTTTATTATCATTATTCGGTATATTATTGGCTTTTGGTCTTTTGGCCATCCCCGGTAAAATTAAAAGATTTGCCATTATTATCGCAATGACCGCTACTGCGGTTTTAGGTTTATTCTTAAACCGGGTCGGCGTTAAAAATATGCCCAGTTTTGAGATTTCTCAAAGAGGTGCTTTAAGTGAGGTTTTTGGTAAGGGTTTTAATCATATTTTAAGCGTTTTGGCTCGCCCCGAGTCCTATGCGATTATTTTCTCTTTAATTTTTGTTAATTTATTTGATACCACGGCTACCCTTTTAGCCGTGGGAAAGGATGCCGGTTTGCTTAATGATCGGGGTGAACTCATCGATGGTAATAAGGCGGTTTATGCCGATGCCGTCGGTGCCTTATTGGGGGGGGTGTTCGGATCCTCAACGGTGACTTCCTATGCGGAATCGACCATAGGCGTTGAATCGGGGGCCAGAACCGGACTTGCTGCGGTAACCACCGGTACTTTGTTTTTACTGTCAATTTTCCTCTACCCCTTGTTTTCTGTTTTTTCTGCCATACCGGTTAATGATGCGTTTTACACACCGGTAACTTCTCTGGCCTTGGTTGCGGTCGGAGCAATGTTGTTTTATAATCTGAAATATATAAATTGGCATGACCGCAACCAAGG
>JALOBF010000164.1 GCA_023228385.1 Bacilli bacterium | reverse complement strand
TATTGCTTTTCCCAAATCGGCTTTTACATAAGAAACAATATCGGTAATGTTCTCTTCCGTATTATTTAAATATATTCTTACTGTATTAAAATATTTATTAATTGCTCGTTTTGCCGTTATGGTTTGCGAGGCATCCGGAATTGACTTTTCAATTAAATTTACTTCTTCTCCCATTAAAAAATTTTTTGTGAAATTCTTAGGTATAATTACGGCAAGATATATTTCACGATAATATAGGGCATCTTCAATATATTTTTCCTCAATGTTTTTATAATTAGCATAATTAGAAAGATATTCGGTAAATCCGGCTATTATTTCTGATTCTTCATCGTGATTAATTAATGCTGCATAAATTTTAGTCGGCTCGAACTCATATGTTTCTTTCGGATTGGTACCGATAAATAATAGACAAATGATTAAAAAACATATGAATGTAATAATGATGCTGACAATATTTTTATAAAATATTTTTAAATACACTCTAAATACTATCATAGTTATCTCTCCGGAACTGTACATAAGTTAATGAAACAAACAGTACAAGCATAATGCTTAAAATTATAATGTTTTGATAATAACGGTTAAGGTTTGTATAATAATATAAGCTGTAAAATCCGTCGGTTATAATGTTTACGGGGTTAATAATCCCTAGAATAGGTGCTTTTGTATTTATCCAATATTTAATATTAGGATACATCATTCCCGATAGCATTGCACCAAATACACCAATCGAGGTGCAAATACCGATTTTAACCCCTTCACTTACTTTTTTTAATGAGATACTTAAGAAAGCACCAAAGGCAATACCCATAAATGAACCCAAAGCACATAAGAGGATAACATAGAGAATATTGCTGCCGATGGCGACTCCCAAAATTAAAATTATATAAAGTAAGAATAAGGCGATTTCAATCATATGAACAGTAAAAGCAGCCATAATATTTGAAATAAGCAGTATAAATCTTTTTGTAGGCGAAATGCTCATTCGGATGCCCTTAACTGATAAATTGGGCTGTAAATTAGTGATTTCTTGCGCACCCCAAAATGAACCATTAATTATGGTCATTGCTAGGAGTGAATAAAAATAAAGCAATGTGAGATTCGGTTCATTGGTCCCGGTTTGATAATTTAAATACTGCCTCTGATTACTAATCTCTTCGATTAAAGTATTTATATCAACTGCTCCTTGTGATTTAGTAATAACTGAATTTATAATTGAACTGCTTTGCACATATTCATCTAAAAACGTTTTAAGGATTGTAGCGTTAAGACCTGAATTCTTTATCGTAAGTACAATACCTTCTTCTTCCAATTCTATATATCCGGTTATTATATTTTTATTTAATAGTTCATCAGCCTGTTCTTTTTCAGATTCTGTTACATTAAACATATTACACTCGGAACCGAATTTAACGGTCTTAATGGCACTAACAAATTCTACCGGTATATTATTAACGTCGACGATAGCAATATTAATTGTGTTATAGGAATCTATTGATGACAAATTACTGAAGGCAAAATAAAATAATGTTGAAATGAGAACAGGAAATAACATAGTCCAAAAAAGTAAGGTTTTATCCCTAAGTAAACACTTCAGTCTCGTTTTATACAGCATTATTAATCTCTCAACTCTTTCCCCGTTATTTCTAAAAATACATCATTAAGTGTCGGTAACTCGGAATATATTTTTGTGTATTCTTGATTATTATCGTTTAATACTTTCAGCACATTAGGAATGTTGGTTTTTCCTTTTTCCGATTTTACTACCAACAATTTGTTTTTACATTCAACACTTATGACATTGTCGATTTGCTTTATTGCATCTATAACTGTCTCATTAATATCCGATAATTCAATTTCAATAACTTCACCCAAGGAAATTAAAGACTTTAGTCGTTCTTTTGATCCCTCAGCAATAGTTTTACCTTTATCAATAATCAATATATAATCGCAAAGTTGTTCTACTTCTTCCATATAATGTGATGTATAGATAATAGTGGCTCCTTCTTGGTTAAGCTTTTTAATGCCTTCCAAAATATTGTTACGGCTTTGCGGGTCGATACCGACGGTCGGCTCGTCCATTATAATTAATTTTGGTTTGTGGGCAATACCACAAGCGATATGCAGTCTCCTAAGTAGGCCTCCCGACAATTTTTTTGGGTAAAAATTACGAAAGTCACCGATAGAAACAAAATCAATTGCCGCTTCTACAAGACCCCTTCTCTTCGCTTTATTCTTAACATATAGTCCGCAGAAATAATCAATATTTTCATATACAGTTAGTTCATCAAATACGGCTACATGTTGGGTAACAATACCGATATCTTTTTTTAAGTGATAACTGGTTGGCTTCATCGGCTCGCCAAATACTTCAATTAACCCTTGATCATATTTTAATAATCCCAAGATACAATTAATACTGGTGGTCTTACCACTACCGTTTGGTCCTAACAAACCGATAATTTCCCCATCTCGCACTTGGAATGTTAAATTATCAAGTGCTTTTACACCATTTTTATATATTTTTACTAAATTTTCAACTTTTACAATCATTTTTCTCCCTTTCTATTTTTTCCTTATTATATCAAAATATATATAAAAAAAGCAATACATTTTTACTCTTTTCCTTTTAAGGGTGTCTTCCAACTTATATAATAAGAAAATATGAACGTTTAGTATATCAAACGTTCATAAGTTAAATATGGGGATAGGCTGCATTTAGTAAGACAGTTTTTATTAGAGACTATGTCTTCACATAGCAACAATTCAGAGTGTAGCATTTCAATCCACGCACCTGCACGAGGTGCGACCTGATGCGTTAATACATTTATTATATGTGCCGTTTATTTCAATCCACGCACCTGCACGAGGTGCGACTTGCGTAGCAAATAGTTTAACCGCTAATTTTAACATTTCAATCCACGCACCTGCACGAGGTGCGACCGGTTCGGTTATCAACAATTTAGAAACCGTAGTTATTTCAATCCACGCACCTGCACGAGGTGCGACACAAATGTCTATTATTTCAATCAACTTCATCACACATTTCAATCCACGCACCTGCACGAGGTGCGACTTAGATTCCGCCATTTCCCGATTGACATATCCCAATTTCAATCCACGCACCTGCACGAGGTGCGACCTGCTCGACAAAGTAGGCGTTGTTGTTTTTGATGATTTCAATCCACGCACCTGCACGAGGTGCGACGTACGTAAAATTAAATATGATACGCGGGTGTTTAATTTCAATCCACGCACCTGCACGAGGTGCGACCATTCTTCAGT
>JALOBF010000163.1 GCA_023228385.1 Bacilli bacterium | reverse complement strand
AGGTGGTATGTACAACGACGTCAATTATGATTTTACTTGAACAAGGATATCTTCGTCTTTATGATCCGGTTGTGAATTATTTACCAGAATTTCGTCATCAAGATATTTTAATTTGGGATTTATTAACTCATACTTCCGGATTACCGGCTGATATTCCTCAGGCGGCTAAATTAAAAAGTCGGGAAGAAACATTAGAAAAAATTTGGCAGTTTGATCAGATATATGAAAAGAACTCAAAAATATTATATTCTGATATCGGTTTTATTTTATTAGGGTTAATTATTGAGGCGGTTTGTGGAAAATCGCTTGATGAGTTTGCCCGAGAAAATATCTTTGTGCCCTTAATGATGCGGGATACCGGTTTTAATCCCGAGGATAAAAAGCGTTGCGCTCCGACTGAGGAACGGCGCGATGAAATCTATAACGGATATATTCGCGGTTATGTCCATGATGAAAAAGCATATATATTAGGCGGGGTTGCCGGGCATGCCGGGTTATTTTCAACGGTAGATGACTTATCTAATTTTATTGAAATGATTCTTCATAACGGTTTTTTCCGCGGTCGTCAGTTTTTAGCAACACCGACTATTGATTTACTTTTTACACCTCAGGTAGAAATGAAAAACAGCATTTCCCTTAATACAAGCCGGCGCGGTTTGGGTTGGATCCTACAAGGCAATTACTCTTCGGCCGGCGACCTGGCAAGCATTAAAACAATATTACATACCGGTTTTACCGGAACTAATATATTTGTCGACAGAATTAATAATATTGGTTTTGCGATGTTGACCAATCGGGTTCATCCCACCCGTAACAATAATAAAATTATCCCGTTTCGCAGCAAATTGGGAAATTATATCATTAGTCACTTTTATAATCGGAGGGAACATGGAAATTAAGAAATTTGAAACAGCAATGATTAAAGATGTTATTGACTTGTGGAATGAGAGTGTATGCCCCTACAGCGTTTATGCTCCGTTTACGGAAGCGGTATTTAGGGAGAAATTCCTTAATAATCCGCAATTTGATGAAGATGGTCTAGTTGTCGCTTACTTTAACGGAAAAATTGTTGGTTTCGGTAATGCCATTTATCATAATCAAGGAAAGGCCCCAAGCGAAACCCCTGGATATATTACATGTGTGGCTGTCGATAAAAATTATTGGCGGAAAGGGATAGGTACAACCATACTACATACTTTGGAAAATTTTTTAAAACAACGAGGAAAAACCTTTGTCCGTAATTTATTCTTTAATCCGGTTAAATTAGAATGGTATGTTCCGGGTTATTGCAGGCATGAACATCCAAATGCCCCAGCCATTCCCTTTAATTCCCCGTTTTATTTTCTTTTATTAGCCAACGGCTATAATGTTAACGGCCAGGAAGATGCCTATCATGTTGATTTAAAAAACTATTGTTTACCGGATGCGGTGGTTGAAAGAATGCGTGCTAATGAGGCGGATGGTTATACAATTACCATTTATGATTCCAGTAAGCATTATGGATTTGATGAACTTTTCGCTGCCTTAAAAAGTGAAGATTGGCGTAATCAAATTAACAATAATCTAAAAAAAGATAAACCAAACCCGATTCTTATTGCGCAAAAAGATGGGGAGATACTCGGTTTTACCGGACCGCTTTCTACATTGTCTTCCGGTCGGGCATATTTGGCCGGGCTTGCTGTTCATCCTAAAGCCCAAAGGCGTGGATTGGGTAAATCACTCTTTTGCATGTTATGCGAAGAATCAAAAAAGAACGGTGCTGAATTTATGACTTTGCATACCGGCGTTACTAATCCGGCTCGAGAAATCTACCTTTATGCCGGAATGCGAGTTGTTCAATCCTTTGCAATTATGAGAAAGGAACTTAAATAATATGAGTAAAACGATTATGGCTATCGGCGGTCATATCGGTGATATGGAACTTACAACCGGATGTGTCCTTTCCCATCAATCGCTTAAAGGCGATAAGGTTGTTACCGTTGCTTTAACTGCCGGCGAAAGAGGCAATCCTAAAGATATATCAGTTAATGATTATCGCCAACAAAAAATTTGTGAAGCGAAAGAATTTGCCCAAATGCTTAAGGGAGAAGCGGTAGTGCTTGATTATCCCGACGGTGAACTGCCCGATAACGAAGAAGTTCGTTTTGAAGTTGCTGCTATTATCAGAAAATATCGTCCCAATGTTATTTTTACTCATTGGAAAAACAGCATGCATAAAGATCATGCCAATTGTCATAAAATCGTTGTTGATGCTGCTTTTTTGGCTGCGATTTATGACGGAGAGAAATTAACTGACAAGCCGGTATGGGCACCGGTTTATTTTGCTGAAAACTGGGAAGACCGGGAAGAATTTGACCCGTATATTTTTATAAATTGCAGTGAAGGGTACGACCTTTGGACTTCAGCAATTCAGAAACATTGGTTTATTATGAATAGTCCTTCATTTCGTTATTATGATTATTATACGCATCTTACTTATGTAAGAGGTTGTTTAGCTAAATATAAGCATGCCCAATGTTTTAATGTTTTTGGATATCAAAAATTTACTAAGATGGAATTGTAGAAGTGAAGCCGAAAAAATTGAAAAAGGGGGATACGATAGGGATTATTTGTCCCGCCTTTTCTATTTCTTCAAAATCAAAGCGAATACCGATATTGGAAGAATATTTAACCGAATTGGGGTTAAATATTCGTTATGGAAAAAGTTTTGGGGCTTCATATGGGTATTTAGCCGGAGATGATCGATTAAGAGTTAAAGACTTGGAAGAAATGTTTTTGGATAGTGAGATAAACGGTATTATCTGTATGCTGGGTGGGTATGGTACGACGCGTATTGTCGATAAAATTGATTATCGTAAAATCGCTGCCTATCCGAAACTTTTTGTTGGATTTAGTGATATAACGGTATTACTAAATGCAATATATCATTATGCCGGTGTTCCGACCGTTCATGGGGCACTTGGAGTTTATTTGGGAAATCCTGATTTTGATGATTATTCACGCCGCGATTTTAAAACCATGATATTTCATAATCAGAAAGGAAGGGTTCTAAAAAACCCGAAAGATACCGCCGAAACAGTGGTAAGCGGCATGGCCCGCGGCGTTCTTGTTGGTGGGAATCTAAGTTTAATTGTTGCATTAGTAGGAACCCCTTATGATATTGATTTTACCGATAAAATTGTATTTATAGAAGATGTTGATGAAAAACCATATCGTATTGACCGTTATCTATCAACCCTGCGGCTTTCCGGGAAATTAGACCAAGCTAGGGCTTTTGTTTTCGGAACATTCAGCA
>JALOBF010000162.1 GCA_023228385.1 Bacilli bacterium | reverse complement strand
GATATACATACTTATATCTTCCAAATCTTCCCCATTTTAAAACCCTGTTTTCTATTTCCATATCCAATTTTGATTTAGGAAATCTTTGAATAATAAGTTTTTTAGCAGCGGCGGTAAAGCGATGTTGAATCAACTCAAAGGTTAATTCTTTTCGGGAAACAGAATCTCCCAAATATCTTCTTAATTTATTAAAAAGACACTTATACTCTTCTTTCCAATTGTCATATATCATTATCGGCGCAACAACAAAACCAATATAATAACCGGCATTAGCAAGTTTAATTATTGCCTCAATTCTTTCGTTTAAACCGGCGGTATTATGTTCAAAATTATCAATAACATAAGCAGAATTAATACTAATCCGAAAATCAGTTCTATTATTATGCTTAAGTTTTAATAAGGAATCAACATTGCTGTATTTTGTCACGATCCTAAGCCTACCGCGCCTAAGCTCGGAAAAGAATTCAATAGTCTTGGCCAGGCTTCCGGTAATATGCTCTAAGGCTAAAGGGTCACCCTGACTGGCAACCTCAAAAGTAGTAACCGTATCCTCATTTAGTTTAATATAATCTTTTATGATCTGATAAATATCTTCTAGATTTACATATGCTTTTATATATGGCTTAGTTCCTTGGGTCGTCTGCAGATAACAATATTCACAATTTCCGGGACAATTGTTTACAAGAGAAAACTGATAATCAGCCGAAGGTCTGCATATATCAAGTTTTTTGCTTTTGTTTACCGTAAATAAAATTGTTCGCTTTGAATTTGCATATTGTTCAGCAGGTGTTAATCCCGAGATATATTGCGTGGCATTTCGGGCGGATACAATATTAATTTCAACCGATTTACCTTGAAAAAAGTTATATATTTTTTGACCCAAAGGATATCTGAGGCTTGAAGGTACAAAAATGACACGCTGGGGCATAAACAATTTCATGACATCACTCTTTATCTTAAGCAATACTAATAAAATGTAATACTACAATAATGTTTTACCTAAACCTTTTAATTACAGTAGTAATTATCTAACTTTATTAAAACTATTTTTCATCATTTCATTAGAATTATTCTGTCTAATCAAAAATAAAAACATTACATTTCAAATATAAAGTTTCCGGGGTCGTTACATCAAAAAAAAGAGGTGATTTCCGCTAGATTTCACCTCAAAATTTTATACAAACTTAAAAATGTTTTCGTTTTACTGATTATTTACAATATGACTATCATAAATCAGATTCCAGCTGAATTTATTAAAATATGATTTCATTCCAATTAGCCATCCGCTAACGGTAATACTTTCATTCAAATAATTATTTATCATCTCATTAAATTCATTATAAGTTTGGCCTGTCAATTCTAGTTGATAACTGGTTCCAGTTGTTTCATCTAAAATAGCATAAGAAGGATAGTAGTAATTTCCGGTAAAGATTAACTTTCCACTGACACTAATAAACTTAACATAAGAATCAGGATTAAGATAATCGATGGCTATTATATCAAGAAAGTCCATTGGTTCGGCTTCTTTAATCACTTCATTATCTGAAGAAATTACTTTTATTTGGGCACTAACTCTTAGGATGGGAACAATCATAATATTATCCCCATAATAATATTTTTTACCGATAATTTGAACTTTGTCACCGACATTAAGCGTAAAATTTCCTTGATTATAATCATACATTCTAATATAGATCGTGCCGGTCGCATCATTCAATATTATAAACTTATTTTCATAGAACCCTTGGACAAGGCCTTCAACTAAATAGTTTCGATAACTCTCACCCCAGAGCACATCACGAATAGTACTAACCGGGATTGGTTTAACTTTAATTTCAATAATGGCTTCTCGATAATTTTCCTCATCGTAAATTGCTCGAACAATTATCCGAATAATTTTTTCTTCTTCAACAATCAATATATCTCTATTAGCCAAATCAATAAACTCACAATCAAGCGGATTTTCCAAAGTAAATTGATAAGTAACCTGATGAAAGTCATTGTAATAAAAAGGATAAAAATCATCACCCGAATAATATGTCATATCACCAAGGTGCTTGAATAAATCATTGATTGCACAATCCAAATGTTCTTCTATCGTTAATTCCGAGATACGAATATCATCCCCGTTATTCATAAAATCCAGGAGATAATAATCACGGTAGACCAATTTATTAGGGAATAACAGTTTGATGTATACTTTATGGCCAATGTAATTATCCAAACAATAATAATCATTGATGTTAAAATCCATCATGTAGGCTTCATACATTTCCGTTGAACTACGGATATATATTCGATATCCATTATCCTCTAAATAGTACATATTCGAATATATATCATAATCTAAGCAACCATATACTTCAAGATATTTTTCGGAAAGATTATTTATCGAAAAATCATTAGAATAGATTTCTTCAATGGTAATTGGATTAGCAACCAATTCATACATCACATATGTTTGAAGGGATGCAAATTCAATTTCATAACTATAATCGGCTCTACCGTCAATAATCGTCTTTTTACCAGTGATATATACTTCGTCATTAACCATTAAGTCATATGAATAATAACCTTCCAGGTAATAAATTTTCTCATCAATTAAAAAATATACAAAGTCGAAGTCAAGATGAATCACTAAGGCTAGTAATCTAATATCAATGGTTCCTGGTGTTGAAGCGAATAAATCATCCAGATTATGAATCTCAAAATCTTTAACTTTGATCTTTTTAGTAAATTCTTTTTCATAACTGCCGGCTTTAACCGTAATACCTAAGATTATTTCCGCGGTTCCGGTTATATCGTTTAAGGTTAGTATATTATTAGCAATGGTTGCATATTCACTACCACTAACTATCCGATATGTAATTGTACCAGGCAAAATCGGATGATAGGTAATTAATGATAGTTGGTCGATATCCCATAGTTCATCATCTTGATAATAATCTAGTAAATATGCACCGATTAAATCAACTTTCTCTTCATCAGTATAGGCATCAAGGTCTAGAACAATAGTTTCATCGCTGCTGCTATTTTTCGCAACAATAATACTGATTTCATTATCAGTGGTATTGAAACAGCCAAAATAGAAACCCTTAACCTGGACTTGATAGCCTACGTATTGACTGAGCAATTGGGCATTTGATTGAAAAGCGAGTAATTTTATACGGTCATATCCATTGGTAAGATAGAATTCATTATACCCCACAGCAACTACTTGCCCAGTAAGCCATACTGGTTTTCCATAATTACTTTGGTCATAATTATCATAATTTAATAATTCAGCATAAGCGGTTTGGATAAATTGAAGGCTGGGGGTATTTAACG
>JALOBF010000161.1 GCA_023228385.1 Bacilli bacterium | reverse complement strand
GCCGAGGCCGCTTCTTCCAAAAAATACGGTTTTAAAGTTAGGTCCTCACGGTTAACGGTTGAAGACCAGCGATAACCGTTGGTGTTTTCAAACTGAAAAGCAAGCGACTGCGGATCAAGCGCAACCGGTCCCAAGACGGTTTCAAGCGTCATCGCCTCGGGATTAACCGCAGGCATAACCGTAACCAAAGAGTAATCTTCCGGTTGCGTATATTTATTGGAATTAACGAATTTCTCGATGCGGGAAAATGAAGAAAGCGGCAAGTCGGCCGAATTGCTATCGGCAAAGGTGACCAAACCAAAAACCAAGGCCGAAAGGGCCACTAAAATAAAAATGCAAAATCTTTTTTTAGCCACGGTATGCCACCTCCTTAATCACCGATACAATAAAATCAATTAACTGTCCGATAAAAGAATACACCATTAAACCGACAACAATTACAACCGCCATACCGAACAGGATAAGAATGATATTCTTTACGGTTTCGGCGAATGTATAATTGTGAATCTTTTTCATCGATAAAATAAGCAAAAATACAGTCCAACCGATCACTATCTGATGGTAAAAATGATAGATAAAACTTTCGTTATATGTTAAATAATGAGACAGCCAAGTCATCGGCAGGGTTAAAATAATATAAGGAACCAACGCATAACATGAAGCGGCAAAAACCGTCCGAAACTTGCCCTCGCCGTCACTGAAAGTGCTCAGTAAATAATTCATAACGATATATAGAAAGAATAACACCGTTAATATGCTTAGGCGATATAAAACATTACCGGGGTCGGCCGCCCGGAATAAAAATCCGGTCGCATATAAATCAACAAGATAAACTGTCGCAAACAAAATAAAGATAATTATTGCCGACCGATAGCCGAAGCGATGCCGCTTAATTCGGTAAAATATTTCCCCGGGTTTCCTTATGATTAAAAACGATTGTTTTAATTCCTTTAATACTTTGTTTTCATCGGTCCGTTTGGCAATGCCGCCCAAGGAAAAAGCAAATTCTCTTTTTTTCAAAAATATTTTTCCGGTCTGATATACCAAATACAAAGCGGCGATAACCGCAACCCATATGATAAGATAATTTTGAATATAATCGTTTCGAATTTGCCAATAAGCATTGGAATAACCGTTGTAATCTTTCGCTATATAAAACTCGTCCAATGCCCCCCGATAATTGTCTTCTTTAAGAAGACTCTCGCCCAGCGCCGAATGGGCCAAGGCAAACGATGAATTATGTTTTATTATCTCTTCCCAAAGCGGTTTTGATTGCAAATACTGACCGTTATTATAAGCGACCAAAGCATTATGAACCATGGAAACAAAAACCGTCCGTTGATAAACCTGAATCATATTATAATTTTTATCCAAAACATAAAGATTGCCGGCCGCATCAACACAAATACCGCTGGGATTAGTGGTTAAACCAAGAGACTGGGTTTTGGCGTAATCATTGGTATTAAAGGTAAAGAGAAGATTTCCCGCTTCATCATATTCATAAACCTGACCGGAAGCGGAAACCAAATAGATATAATTTTCCTCGCTCAGCCAAATATCAACAAGCTGGGCTGTCGGATAAAAAGTCGCGGGCCCTAAAGTATTTATACCCTGAAGATTAAGCCGTTTAAAAGTTTCGCGGACATTGTCGTTGGTTGTTAAAACCGAACCCTTACTGCCGAGAGCAAGGTTGTTAGGTGACGGCGGCCGGCTGGAAGCCAAATCCGAACTCTTAACAAAAAGGTTATATAGCGCTTTTCTTAAACTGAAGCGAACCGGATTTATACCGATATATCCGACGAACTCACCGGAATAATTAACATGAATGATACCGCTGGTTGAGCCTTCCCCGACAATATATATATTGCCGGCCCCGTCAACCGCAACTTTAATCGGCAGGAATTTATTATTTTGCCCAAATAAGGGCGAAGCCGGTTTCGTTATCCGCTCGGTTATCTTACCGGAGGTCAGGTCGACTTTAAATACCGCTGCCGCTCCCTTATCGGCAACATATAAATAATCGGCACGGCGGTAAACGCCGGTCGGCAGGACGAATTCCTCGAACTTATAATCACAAAGAATCTCTCCCGATAAATTGATATTAACGATTCTTTTGTTTTTACTGTCGGCAATATATAACATATCGCGATAATAAAAGATATCCTGAGGAGAGGAAAGATCGCCGTCAAGGCCGAACTGCCCTACCGGAAGGTAAGCCGTTTGCGTCGGGATCAGAGTGCCGGCGGCTCCTAAGGTATAAGTTTCATACGGTACGCCGTAATCGGCGGAGCCAGCGGTCGCAACCCGAACCGAAGAAAGAATAAATATTGTAAAAAGCATCAAAATAACAATCGATATTTTCCGCATCACTTCACCTACTTAATACCCGAATGAGCCATTGTATTCATAACATTTCCCTGAAGAATTATAAAAATCAATAAGTTGGGAATAAACATAATTAAGGCGGCGACCGCACTCATTCCCTGTCCGGCAACGATATTGGATGAGGTTGATAAGGTACTCATATAATAAGCGAAGGTTTTCAGATGGTCGGAATTAATATAGGTGGCGGAAGTATCGGCATTATTCCAGACCGCCTGAAACGAAAGAATCGCAATTGTGGCAAGCGCCGGTTTAATCATCGGCAATATAATGTGGCGATAAATAGTAAAACTGCCGGCACCGTCCATTTTTGCCGCTTCAATCAACTCGTCCGGAACCTGATCAATAAACTGTTTTATCAGAAAAAGTCCGACCGGTACCGCCAAGACCGGTACGATATGAACGAGGAATCGATCGATTAAACCCAGACTCTCAATAATCAAATAGCGGGGAATCATTACGGCAATCCCGACAAACATTAAAGCCAAGGTATTGGCCCGATTGATTATCGTTTTAAAGCGAAATTTCAATTTCGACAAAGCAAATCCCGTTATCGAACTAAGAAATATCGAAAGCAAAACCACAATAACGGTAATCACAATACTGTTAAACAGATAACGCGATACGGGAATACCGGTCGTGGTTGAAGCCCGAAACAATTCGTTAAAATTTTCCATGGTCGGCCGCCGCACAAAAAACCGGGGCGGGTATTCAATTAATTCGTCAAACGGTTTAAAAGCATGATTAAAAATATAAATCAATGGAAGCACCGTAAACAGTAAATACGGTAAAATCACCAATAAATACGGCAGTTGATTAAGACGGAACCGATCGGGATTCGTTTTAATAAAAGATTTTTTTCGGGCCATTCTTATCACTCCTTTACCCCGAATAATTTCCAGGATAATTTACTGAAAAGATTAATCATTAACAACAACACTAAAGATAAAG
>JALOBF010000160.1 GCA_023228385.1 Bacilli bacterium | reverse complement strand
TAAATAACTGATTCCATTATATAATGACTGATCAATTGTTTTAATCGCATCTTCAATATAATCTTCAGTAATATTATTGGTAATCTTCATATTATTTAACCGCTCACTAATTTTATTAACATAGATAATATCATCTTTAGGATATTTCTTTAGTTCATTACGTGAAGGCCGATTTGAGAATGCTGAAAAATCAATGGAGGTGTCACTAATCGTAAGCGGGTATGAGGCAAGCGTATCGGCTTGCATTTTATCTATGTACCGCTGAAAACCATTCGACAAAGCTAGTACTAAAGCGATGCCGATAATACCGATACTTCCGGCAAAAGCCGTAAGTAAGGTTCGGGTTTTCTTTGTAATAAGATTATTTAAACTTAAAGTCAATGCGGTAAAAAAAGACATGGCCGTTTTTTCGGCTTTCTTTTTACGTTTTAGTTTTTTTGTTTCCCGTAACGGTTTTTGCTCACTATAATAAGGCATATTGTCATCGACGATTTTACCGTCCACCAGGTGAATAAGCCGAGTCGCATATTTTTGAACCAAATCAGAATTATGTGTAACCATAATAATAAGTCGATCCTTTGATATCTCTTTCAATATTTCCATTATCGGGATACTGGTTTTTGTATCAAGAGCACCGGTCGGCTCATCGGCCAAAAGAATTTCTGGATCATTAACCAAAGCCCGGGCAATCGCTACCCTTTGCTGTTGGCCCCCGGATAATTGATTCGGTTTTTTATTTATTTGATCACCAAGTCCGACTTTTTCTAAAGCTTCAACGGCCATTTGCCGCCGCTGGTTTTTGGAAACACCGGAAAGGGTTAAAGCCAACTCGACATTTTTAAGTACCGTTTGGTGTGGAATTAAATTATAATTTTGAAAAACAAATCCGACGGAATGATTACGATAACTATCCCAATCATAATCAGTATAATTTTTGGTGGAACGGCCGTTGATAATCAAATCACCGCTTGTATACCGATCAAGCCCACCAATAATATTCAATAAAGTGGTTTTGCCGCAACCGGAGGGACCCAAAACGGCAACAAATTCATTTTTTCGAAATTCAACATTGACGCCACGGACGGCCTCAACCACCGTATCCCCAACGTAATAATTCTTAACAACATTTTTCAATTGCAACATTAAGCCATAACCTCGTCTTTCATAATATTATAGAGTTTATTTAATATATTTATGGTTGTTTTTATATCTTCCGCCCCCATTTTTTCAACAATTCGATTTAAAAAACCAATTAATTTGGCGTTTTCTTCTTGATACAACTTATAAGCTTTATCGCTCATTTCCACAAAAACTGCCCGGCGGTCATCCATCATTCTAACCCGTTTAATCAAATCCTGATATTCTAGCCGATTAAGAATCGTATTAAGCGCAGGACGAGATATTTTCATCCTTTCACTTAACTCCTTTACTTGAATTAGCGCGTCTTCATTTTCAAACTTGTTTTTCAGTAAAATTCCAAAAACAATCAATTCGCTAAAATTAAGATTTTCAAGAAACTTTTTGCTTCGTAATTGCTTTCGTATTTTGATAAAAACTTCAAACAACTCTTTAGCATGGGGTAAATAATCCATTGCAATCTCCCTTATTAATATTATTAATGATTAACATTATTAATTATATGTTAATTTAATCATAATTTCAAGTGTAAAGGTCAAGAAAGCGTTTTAAAAAAGGATAACATTTAGTTAATCTTTAAAATTAATTCTTATCTCCAGACCGATTTTTTTTGTTCTTCCCGTTCTTTCTTTTCTTTTAATTTTTTGTTTTAAAAATACTCTCTATAAAAATATTTCACAACTAAGTTCCAAATTACAATAACTAAAATAATTATTACAAATGATAATACAGATTTTAAAATTTCGTTTAATAAACGAAAAGGAAAATGTTACTATTAGTAATATTATTAAAAATAACATTAATAATATTGTTCCTATATAAAACTTAAAATTCTACACAAATAAATACTCTTTATAATAATATTTTTAATCTCGCAGAAAAAACACTATTTATCTATCTTATTTTATTATACTAAATAAT
The DNA here is from genome assembly GCA_023228385.1 of Bacilli bacterium. Classification (GTDB taxonomy): domain Bacteria; phylum Bacillota_I; class Bacilli_A; order ML615J-28; family CAG-698; genus UBA3946. The sequence goes on along the minus strand of JALOBF010000160.1, from coordinate 1,282 downwards.
CTAATAAAGAGAATCTGCTAAAGGTTAATATTATAAATATTCGCACTTATAAATATAAGGGACGCCAAAACCCATCAAAAACAAGGAGTCTTGCGAGATCAAGTGAATATCTTATCTTTATCAAACAATTGTGATAGGTGTTCATTTTTTGTTTTATCCAAGACTGTAAAACACTCCAAGTGGCTAAAAAGCCTTACGCTCCCTCAAGCATTCTAAAATAGTCAGATCCGAATGAACTTTTCCAGTAAATAAAAAGGTTCCCATCAGAGAACCCTTTTTTAGTAACGCCTATTTAATTTCTTTTTTCGGATCAAATCCAAGCCGTCGCAATGTTTCAACAACATAAGACTCGCGATATTCTTCACCCGGTTTTCTTGAATAATATGTTTTAAAGAATTCTTCACAAGCTTCATTATAAGGAATATTAGCAATTGTGGAAATAATTCTCGTACTGCGGTCAATTAATTTTTTATTAGTCGGAAACACCTGTATCATCCAGTTTGACCAAACCCGCCCCATTTTGGCCATCGTTGCCGTGCTTAAGATATTAAAGCAAAGTTTAACCATTAAATGAGTCATTAAGTCCGTAATAGTGCGGGGAAGTTGAACCGGAATGTGAATTTCTTTTTCCGCCAATTTGTCTTCCTGGATTTCACCCATTCGTAAAACCACACCTTCTGTAAATTTGTCGTTATATTTTTTATACCATTCCAATACTTGTGGTGTTGCGGAACCGTTAATATCAATAATAACAAGATTAGCCGGCTTCCGAGAATAACGAGAGGAGTCATCTTCATTGCCGATTACATATTGCTCAACTTCAGCGGTTCCGACAAGTGGAGGATTATCAATAATTGATTGAGCGGCACCGAGACGAATGTAGTCTTCTTTTTTCCATTCAAGCCCTTTAATCGGGCGGCGGAAAATATGTTGCCAAGCAACGGAGCTGGGATAATATGGATTCTTAATGTAAGCCCAACTAACCTCGCTTTTATTATCATTAAATTTTTTAAACGGCGGTAAAGTAAACGTTGGTTGCCGTTCGGTTGTATCGGTCATAATATCAAGTTGATATTCATGAGCAAGGTAAGTAATTAAACCGTTTTTTTGGTAAGTTTCAGTTTCATAGTCAACCGCTTGAGCCAGGCCGGCAAGAGCCGCACCGGAAGATAGTTGATCGATCAATTTCTGAAATTCTTCCGAATATTCTTGTGGACTTAACACACCACAACCGATGGCGCATAATTCTTCATCGGTTAGATTCTCTTTAAGCCATTCCCAG
>JALOBF010000159.1 GCA_023228385.1 Bacilli bacterium | reverse complement strand
ATTGTTTTTATGATTTTATCCTTAAAAAAACGAAAAATAGTAACTAAAAAAAGATAGGTTCTTAAATGGGGAAAATTAGACTTTCCACACACTTTTTAGTATAATTAATCTAATAAGTATTTTGAAAGGAAGTGATGACATGGGAAACTTATTATCAGTTGATAATTTATATTTTCTTAAAAGAAAAGGAAAAAAAGAATTAATTAAGTTTTTGAATAAAAATAGTATTCCTTTTAAAACAAGAAAAAGAGAAGTATGGTTTCAGGCAAATCTGTTTGATGCTTTGCCAGCTTTTACAGTTGCTTATACATTTAATTCTAATCCAATTTTAAATCTTGATCTTCCTTTTGATAATGAAAAGGAAGGAAATAAATATCAGGAAATTCTCTCAAAAGAATTGACAAATTTATATGGTGTTCCAAATAATGATAATTCAAATCATAATAAAGATAATGTACGTATAAATTGGAAAAAAGATAAAGATTCTGGGATTGCTCTTTTTAAAACTAATTCATCCAATAATATTCAGTTACATTTATATAATAAACAAATAGATCATAGTTTTGCATTTACAATCGGCATATCTATGATTGATGGCTTAGTATGGGGCATATTGTTTTTTATATTTATGGGACTAGAATTTGGTTATACGTGGCTTAATTTAGCTGTTTCAATGATTGGTGGAATATTTTGGGGACTGTTATTTGGAATGATAATGGGATTGACGACAAAGTCTAAAAGTAAAATAAAAATAAAAGAACCAAAAATAACTCAAAAAGAAATTGATATTTTTAAAAAATATGAAAAAGATAATAATCTTTCTGATTTTTCTTCTGCTATGTGTATTTCGTTACGCTCATCTGATAAAAAAAGTAAATTTCCTAAGTATATTCTAACAAAAACTTGTATCTTTTTCCTTGATGACAGATTTATTTGTTTATATTTAAAAAATAAAAAGATAACTCAACAAGATTATAAATATGATGATGTTAAAAGATATTCAATTGGATATGGTTATTCTATTTCATTTCACAATCAAAGGGGTTTATTAATTTATTCTGGTCCAGCTGATAATATTATTGAGCGCAATTTAAATAGAATATTAAATATAAATGAAGAACAACTATTAAAAACTATAGAATTAGTAAATGAGTCATTTATTGAATATGATTTTAACAGTTTAATTAGAGGCGGAGCATCAAAAGATATTTTTAAAAATGATGCAAAGAATATTGCATTAACAATTTGCACTAGTAAAATAGAGATGACATGTAAAGAAATAGAATCAATTATAAGAATTTACTATGAAGATTATGATTATAATGATGATTACATGTATGAAAGAATTGAAGAGAAATTAAAGCAAATAAAAATAGAATTAAATGGTGAACATTCCTGTTTGGAAGAAGAGCAAGCCTCATTCAAGTAATATGTTTGAAATGCGCGGACCAATAAAGGTTAGTTCACCATCAATTATTTCTCCGTTTAAAAGCCTTATGTTTTTAAAGTTATAATAGCTACTTCTCTTCCCGCAAGTAATTTTGAGAATTCATTAATGTCTTATTTTTCCACGGAAACGTTTTAGCCAACTATGATAATTATGCTAAAATTATTCTATCATCTGTTGAGAGATATATGTATGATATTATAAAACCTAAGGTTGGAACAAAGAGTTGCATAATAGGCGGTCTTCATAATTTAATAATGGTGTTTACTTTTTATGTTCAAATATTGGCGGGGAGTTTATTTGTCAAGCGTGAAAAATCGACAGAGTCAATAAAACAATTGAAAATGGCGAGAAAAAGTTGTATAATATAATATAATAGGTAGTGTTAATTATGAAAAAGAAAAGTCCAATATTAAGTTTACTTATTATTTGTTTATGTTTATGCTCTTGTAATAGAAATATAGATAATTCAAATAATGATTTTGGAAAAACAACATATGATGTTTATAAAGTTATTTTTGATGGAAACGGCGGAAAGTTAACTGAAGGAAAAGAAATTCAATATGTTGTAAAAGGGGAAGAACCAATTTATCCAGTCTATGAAAAAGATATGGCTGAGTTTATTGGTTTTGAAAAAGCAATAAATGATGAAGAAAAAACTGTTAGTTACATTGCTACATATCAAGCACTGACAATTAAAAAAGTCAATCCATTTGATTTACTTAATGATATTACTTTTGGTTGGAACTATGTTACCGGTAATGATGAAGTAAATGACGATGGCAGGATATATGATCTATTGTTAGAAAAAAATATTAATGCGGTCGCCTTGCCTTGCTCTTTTTATAAACACATGAATGATGAATATGTGATAAATGATGATTATTTATTAGAAATAAAGACAAAAGCAGATGAGGCACTTAAACGTAATATGTATGTTTTAATATGTTTTTACGATTCGCCAAGCTTTCGTTGGAGTACGCTTGATTATGACAATTACGATAATTTTATGAAGATAATTGATGTTCAAGTATCACAAGTTGGTGAATATTTTAAAAATTCCGATGAACATGTTTTGTTTTCATTTATCGGAGAACCCAAAGACTATTCTGATTATGTATTTGATAAAGAAGCGGCGATGATTCTTAATGATGCCAATGAAAAATTTGTCAGCATTATTCGTAATCAAGGCGGAAATAATTTATATCGTAATTTAATTATTAGTGCTGGTGGTAGTAATTATATTGGTATGGGATATAAGTATTTTAAGTTAATTGATGATGATTATTTAATAGTTCGGGTTCATTCATATGAACCATTTGGCCTTATCCATGAAGACACTATGGATCGAGTATCTTGGGATGCTAATGAAGCAGAATATAAAATGCAATTACTTACTATTATGAAAACTATTAATGAGAATTTTATTCAAAAAGGAATCCCGGTATTAATTGGTGAGTTTGGCAGCCGTGATAAAGATAATGATGAGGAACGAGCTAAATGGCTTGAATATTATGTTAGTTGTGCTTATAGTTATGGTATAAAATGCTTTGCTTGGGATTCAGCAAAAGCACATTTTACCAATGATTATACCTTTGCTTTAATTGACAGAACTAATTATATATGGGCTTTCCCTGAACTTACTGATAAGTTAGGGGAATTGATTAAAGATGGTAAGTATATTCCTTTTTATCAAGAAACATATAATTATACCCAATCAATAGATGAAGAAATAATTATCCCAAAGCAAATTACTAATCTTTTAACAGATATAAAAGAAGACGTAGAAATTAAATATGATAAGAGTCTGGTTACAGAAAAAGACGGTAAGTTATATGCTTTAAACTATGGAGAGATTGTTTTTAGTTATACTCTTAATGATTATGATTACTATTATAAAGTAA
>JALOBF010000013.1 GCA_023228385.1 Bacilli bacterium | reverse complement strand
TAAAGTTATCTTCAGGCACTGTACCATATGCTGAACTTTCAATATCCTTAAATACATTTTCTAATGTCATATTAAAATCATCATCATTATCAGCTCTTTTAACAACATTACAAAATAACTCACTAGGTAATATAAAGAATCCTTTTTCATCGACAATTTGTTTTTTTGCAGGTAGTGCATCTTCATCTGATAATTTACTATAATCAAAATCATCTATACCAGCATCTTTTTGTTTTTTATTTAAATATGATGTTAGGTTTTCAGAAATGAAACGGTAAAACAATAAACCCAATACATATTGTTTAAAATCCCATCCATCAACTAAACCTCTTAACTCATTAGCTATTTGCCAAATCGTTTTATGTAGTTCTGCTCTTTCTAATTCTTTTTTGTTATTCATATTAAAACCCCTTTTTCCGTATTTAGTTAATTAAAAATATATATTACATAAATCAACCAATAAATAATTATAGCTTTTTTTTATTTTTTGAAAGAAAAACAATATTATGTGTGTTTATATTAGGTTAATATCTTATTTGTATAAAAACAAAGAATATTGACTTATATAAATTACATGAATAGTGTTGTTTCACAACTTTAATTAAGATATTAATTATAAGTCTAAAAACTTTGCAAACTTGATGTTTAATTAGAAAGTGTAATAATATCAAGGAATAATTAAAAGGTTCAAAAATTTTAAAAAAGGCTCTAAAGATATGAAATTAATCACTCTCTAGAGCCTTATTGTCATTAAATCAGGGTAATACCTTTATATTTATCGTTATATCCCTTAATACAACTAAAGTTTATAGTATCAAAGTAATTGTTCTTTTATGAAAGAGAACTCCAATTTTAATACAATGCGTACACTTGAGAAAACTTTTGCGTACACCAAATTTTGTTTAACTTAAAAACTTCCTGTGTGCTATCTTTACATTGTAAACCTTAATAAGTTACTTTTTTTTCAACTCGTCTATGCTCTTTTACTTCTTTTATGTTTAATGTATAAATAAATACCAGTATAAATTATAAAAACCACTAACCAACTGAAAATACTGACCCATATATCTATCCGTGTTTGTTTTTCACCAGTTGTATACATAACTCTATCAGTTCCACCAGCTAAGGAGGCTAATCCCATAATCATGCATTCTAATATATATAACATTTTCAATATTCACCATTTCTAATTATATCAAGAAGTTTTCAAATTCATGTTCTTTTAATAATCATTACACTTCATGTAAATATAATTTAATTATATAAAGTTAGTATGATAAATTGGAAGTTCGTATTAAAGATTTAAACTTACCAACTAACCAAATCACTCACTGAAGCAAAATTACCTTAAAATGAGGTGAAAGCCTCATAAATCAATCCGTTTTATGATATTTAACCCTTAACACAACCGAATTGTTCTTTTATGGCGGAGGAGAGGGGATTTGAACCCCTGCGCCGGATTAACGACCTACTAGCTTTCCAAGCCAGCCCCTTCAGCCTCTTGGGTACTCCTCCGTTAAAGATAAACCTTTATTTGGCTTATCCTTTTTTATCTTTTATAGTTAATAATATTTCTTCGATACGATTAGCATTTACTTTATGTACTTTTAAAATTAAATTATTATAACTTATTTCTTCTTGATAAGTTACGGTAGGAATATAACCCAACAAATAAATTACCATGCCGCCTAATGTATCATATTCTTCGCTATTCTCATCAAGATTCAATTTTAGGCGCCGATTTAATTCTTGAATTTGAATGCTGGCATCAATAAGATAAGTTTTTTCATCAATGGATTGAATTGTTTTATCAACCTCATCATACTCATCATAAATGTTTCCAACAATCTCCTCCACAACGTCTTCAATTGTTACAATCCCGACCGAACCGCCATATTCGTCAATTAATATTGCGATTTGGTTCTTCGTCTTTTGCATATTTCGGAATAGCACATCAATTTTCATATATTCAGGAACAAAATAAGGTTTGCGCATTATTGCTTTTATGTCAATATTTTCAAAACCGTTCTTTCTTGCTTCGCGCAACAAATCCTTAACATGCAAAATACCAATTATATTATCAATATCACGTTCATAGACGGGAATTCGGGTAAATCCACGGTTAATGATTTCATCAATATATTCGCTTAACGGTTTTTCTATATTAATTGCAAAAACGTTAATGCGGGGGGTCATAATAGCATCAGCGGTTAAATCATCAAAGCGAAAAATACTTTCTAACATTTCTTTTTCTTCTTCTTTAATAACCCCTTCAATATGACCGGTAATAATCAACGAACGAATTTCATCTTCTGTAACTTTTTCATCTTCCGTCGGTTTATTCATCCCCGTTATTCTTAAAACAAAGTTGGTTGATGCTTCCAACATCTTTACAAAGGGAGTAGAAATAATCGCTACAAAATTAATAACCCGGGCCGAGCGTAAAGCTACTTTTTCCGGATTTTTCAAAGCAATTCTTTTAGGATAAAGCTCACCAAAAATTAATGTGAAATAAGATAAAAGAATTGTGACGATAACGGTTGCTGCCGCCAAATTGATTTTCATTCCAAGAGATGAAAAAAGAACTACAATATGTTTCGATAAATTAGCACCGGCAAAAGCGCTCGACATAAAACCGGCAAGGGTAATCCCTACCTGGATTGTCGATAAAAATTTTGTCGGTTTTCTAACTAAATTATCTAAGATAATAGCCCTTTTATTACTGGTTTCAACCAACCTTTTTAATTGTTTCTTATTTAAAGAAACGACTGCCATTTCAGCAGAAGCAAAAAAAGCATTAACGATTGTTAACACCAATATGAGTATCAATATTATGATGATCTCATAAGGGTCCTCGTCAGAATCGTCCATAATACTCCTTCCTATCTTTTATTACGATAAACATTATATCATAAATAAGAACATTTGTCCATAATTTTTTTGGCTTTACTACCCAAATATTATAAAAAGCCGTGAATAATACACCGCTTCTTATAATAGGATTACATATTCAATAATAAACCATATAAAATACCATGTCGTAATTCATCAGTAATTATTTCGGTAAGGATATTGATATGTACCCGGTTTTGAAGTGCAAATAAAATCTTTCGGTATTCTTTTACCGCTTCCGTTTCGCCAAGCAATGCCCTTTTTATCCCATCATAATAATTTTTGGGTCGGATGAACCCTTCTTCAACCGCAAGCGGAGGTGCTTGATTGCTAAGATCGCGATAAACCCGCCGAAAAAGACGATGATGCTTTAGTTCGTCATCGCGAATGCCCGCTATTATTTTTCTGGCTTCTTCATTGGGAGCGAGTGTGATTAAATAACCATAAAATTCCTCATCGCTTTGTTCCCCTGCCATGGCCTCTTGCAAGAGCTCTAAAGCCTGTTGCAAATTATCTGGAAAAAGATAATCTTTATCATCGATGGCATTTTGCAATCGATACTGACGACTGATTAATTCTTGTCTTTGGGACCGATAATTCAAAAGCCCTTATCCCCCTTTCTATCTTATCATTACATTATATGTTAAATATTTGTTTTTGCTAGTTTACTTTACCAAATCTATTAAATTATAAATATAGCCGTAATTCCAAGTTCCCACCAAAACGGTTTTATCATCAAAACCGAAATTTATATCAGCGATATTATATAATTTAATTTGTTGCAATAACCGTAGTTTTTGATAATCATATATTTTTAAAACATTATTGGTTGCCACCAATAGATATTTCATATTATAAGAAAAAGCGAGCGCAACTATATCGCCTTCTACTGGGACATCAAGCATATTACGCTCGGTATCGATTTTTAAGCGGGCATATTCCTCTTCATTTTTATGAAATATTTTATGTAAAGCCGGTGATTCAGTAATTATATTAAAGAAATTAAGTTTAGTTGTTTTATCATCAATCGGGGTAAACACCCGTAAAGGCGTTATGTAATCTGCGGCCAATATGTATATTTTATTGGCTGCAACCGCCACAAATGCTTCTATCGCCGAAAGAGAAAAGAAAAAACGGTATTCACGATTAAGGGTAACTCGTCTGAATTTATCGCCTTTAACGCCGTACTCTAAAACAAAATATTTATTTACCGTCCGGTCCTTACCGCTAAATAAATATATATCCCGGTGGCTTAAATATTCGGCTTCTTCAAAAAGACAGTTTTCAAAATGAAAAATGATTTGATAACTCTGCTTTTTCACATCAATACGAGCAATCGCACTTGATAAATCATTAAAATAAACAATATTATAAATATATTGATTATCGGGAGCCAAACAAAACTTACCATCCTGAGCTTGACTCGTGTTTTCAACTTTTATATGACAGATAAGTTTCATTTCTGAAATATCATATACGGCCAACTCGGGCTCAATTGATTTTAAAACTAAAATTCTACCGTCATCAGAAAATTTAATCTGATTTACATAGTTTAAATCGCGAAAACAGGCAAGTTCCTGATAATCATCAGCATTGTATAAATAAACCGCTTCGCCGTCACATCGGGCAATGTATTTACCGGTAACTTCTGAACGCAATTGATATGATTGAAGAAATTTTTTTTGATAATTTTTTATAGTCATAGCTATTACCTTTTAATTATTTTTTTAAAAATTAATTTTACCGCTTCTAAATCGGCTGGAGCCCAATCAAGTTCGGTTATTCGTTCTTTATCAATCCATTGAATCATATTATGAACTATCGCTTTTGGCTTTCCGGCAATAATACGACAAGAATAAAAATAAAGTATTATCCGTTCGCTTCCCAATTCATAACCGGTGGTGTGAAGGGGTTTAAGCATTTCGATATCACAATTTAATTCTTCACGTATTTCTCTTTTTAAAGCATCAACCGGGAGTTCACCGGGTTCAATCTTGCCCCCGGGAAACTCCCATTTATTCGATAAAAATTGTCCCGCTTTCCGTTGTGCACATAATATTTTAGTGTCTTTTTCGATTACAGCCGCTACCACTTTGATTATATTTTTCACTTTTAACCTTCTATTCATTTTCATTTTATCATGTTTATATAAAAATAAGAAGTTATTTATTATAACTCCCATAACTCTGACAAAATTCATCAATAATCTTTATTAAATTATTATCCAAATATGTAAATGCTCTTTCCTTAATCGATGACGGTATTCCATAATAGGCCTCGGCTACACTTCCGCAAATCGCTGCTATTGTATCACTGTCACCGCCAAGTGAAACGGCATTGCGAATAGCATCTTCAAAACTGACCGATTCAAAAAATGCTAATAAGGCCTGAGGAACCGTCCCCTGACATGTTTCATTAAATCGATATGTCGGCCGGATTTCATCCAATGTATCATTAAGCGGATAATACTCCTTTTCAATAACGGACTTTATCTCCGCCAGTTTTTTTCCCGTCCGCGCTAAAAAAATTGCTACCGCCGTTGCTTCCGCTCCTTTTATTCCTTCCGAATGATTATGGGTAACGGCCGTCACTTGCCATGACAAGTCTTTAACCTGATCCAAAGTATTGCCGGCATAAGCTACAGAGCTAATTCGCATTGCGGCTCCGTTACCGTAACTGTTATATGGGGTGGGATTACTTGATGCCAACCAATTAGAAAACATCCCGCCATAACCGGCATAAGGATATAACCGACCAAATCTCTGCATTTTTTTAATGACTTTCTTCTGTAACGATCCCTTTTTTTGCTGCCATTCAACTAAAGCCGCTGCAATAGCCAGGGTCATAACGGTATCATCGGTAAATTCACATCTGTCCGCAAAAAAAATAAAATCCTTGGTTTTGATATTTCTCCATTCAAAGCGCGAACCGACGATGTCACCAATTATCGCTCCTAACATTTTAAAACCTCCTCATCATCATTATATAATAATTTACAATAATTAACAACCCTTTAAAGCCTAAAGCAATAGAAGTAAACTAAACGCCATAAGCGCCATGCCGAATATTAATCCATATATAGATAAATGCGTTTCACCATATTCACGGGCAGCCGGCAATAATTCATCAAGCGAAATAAATACCATAATCCCGGCAACACCGGCAAAAAGAATGCCAAACAATGTTTCCGACAAGAAAGGCATAAAAATTAGAAATCCGATCACCGCCCCAATCGGTTCCGATAAGCCCGATAAAAAAGAGTAAATAAAAGCTTTTTTTCGATTGCCGGTAGCATAATAAATAGGTATAAAAACCGATATTCCTTCCGGAATATTATGTAGAGCAATGGCAACGGTGACTCCAACCGCCAATGTCGGATTAGTAAGAGCCGAAAGAAAGGTTGCGATTCCTTCAGGAAAATTATGAATGGCGATGGCGATGGCCGTAAAAATCCCCATCCGCATTAAGCGGTTATTGCCAATGCTTTCGTCCATACTGTTTTTATTCGGGCTTTCCATCCTTAATAACTCATGAGGGTTTTTTCGATTTGGAATAATCCGGTCAATTAAAGCAATATAAAGCATCCCGCCAAAAAAAGATAACACCGTAATCCAAGAACCGGTTTTATTCCCTAAATTGGTAACAAGTGTATTGTTTGCTTTAAAAAATATTTCAATAAACGACACATAAATCATTACCCCGGCAGAAAAGCCAAGCGATACCGCTAAAAACCTAGTGTTGGTCTTTTTTGCAAATAAAGCCAGTAAGCTACCGATTCCGGTAGAAAGTCCGGATATTAAGGTAAAACCTAAGGCAATTATTATGCTTTTGGTATCATACATTTCAGTAGTAAGTACTGTATATAATGCCATATAAATCCTCCGTCGTATAATATAATTTTAATTTAACGGCTGTTTAATGTCAAATGAAATGCTGTACAAATAAAACTCTCAGCTAGCTGAGAGTTTTATTTAATTGATTTTTATACCAATTGATAATTTTATCATCGGCAATCGGATAAGCATAATAGAAACCTTGGGCATAATCGCTATTTAAGTTTTTTGCAATTATTGCCGTTGCTTCATCTTCAACTCCTTCGAGAACCACTTGATAATTTAATTCATGACAAAGATTAACCATCGCTTTTAAGATATTTTGACTCGCCCGATCGATATTTAAATTTTTTGTAAAGCTTCGGTCAATTTTTACGCATTCAATCGGTAAGCGATGTAAATACGCCAAAGAGGAATAACCTCGCCCAAAATCATCAACCGAGAATGATATACCGATTTGTTTATACAAATTCAATATTTCAATTGTTTCTTCGATATTCTCCATCAACACCGTTTCTACAATTTCAAATTCAATATTATCGACTATATCCGCGTTTTGTTTTATGATTTTGGCCGTGCGTTGATAATTATCCTTATCGAATATATTTTTTACTGAAACATTCATTGAAATTTGAACATCAAGATTTTCTTTCTGGAATTCCCTGATTTTTGTAATAACTCGGCGCAATACCCATTCCGTAAGTTGATGGATCAGTTGTGTCTCTTCTATCAAAGGAATAAAGTCCTGAGGCATCAACAGTCCTCTTTCCGGATGATACCAACGAATTAAAGCCTCAAGACCGGCTGATTTATTTGTTTTTAAACTGATTTTCGGTTGATAAAACAAAACAATCTCATTCTTGGAAAGAGCTTGAATAAACTCGCCAAGTATTTTAACATCATACATCTTTCGCTCAATACTCTTTTTATGTTTTGTATATAATAAATTGTTTTTCTGGGCAAAACGAGCGGCATCATCGGATTTAATGTAGGTGGAGATTTGATAACATTGCTCCTGATTTAAAGCAAACGATATACCGAAAGAATACTCAACATAGTACTCGACATTTTCTAATTTTATCCCTTCTGATAAAAGTTTTATTATTCTTTGCGTATCCTCTTCTTGATCTTCAAACGGGGTTGCTAGCCACAGCTTATTATTATTACACTGAATAATTAATGTCGTTTTCGGCAAACCGTCGCGCAAAACCTTATATATTTTATTCAATAATCGATAATAAACACTCAATCCGACTAAATCAATAATTTTATCATAATTATTAATCAATAAAGAAATAACTAATTGATTGCGTTTATCATAAGACAACATGGCAGTATTATTGAAAATATTGATATTGGGAATTTCGGTTTCCGGGTTATGGCACATTAAATCGAGAATTGTGTTAGCATTTTTTCTTAAAGCGGCAGTAATATATCCGCTAAATCCGCCAACAAAAACAAACATCAATGCGCGGAAATGCCAGTTAAAAGCATATTGTGCTTCTCCGGCAACAACATCAAGGGGCATAAACGGACCAAGAATGATCCCCGCTACCAAACCGGTAATCATTCCTCCATAAACATCCAGCATTGCCCCGGCAATAACAATCAAAATATAAGCAATATGAGCATATACATTTTTAGTGCCGCCGGTAAAATAAACAAGAATATATATAGACGGTAAAAGGAGAATGATAATTAAAATAAACCAGTTTCTATATCTATCGGTAGCCATTAAAAGGGTTTGTAATTTACTTAATCTATTGCTTCTCAAAGCGTATCTATCCTCCATATTATATTTAATATTTTTTTGTTTTTAACTAAAGTAAATTAACAATACCGGAGAATAAAATTATATCTTGCGGAGTAACTATTAAATAAATAAAGGGGCGTTCAAGATGGATTGTTGCATTAAAAGGCGGTGCTGCTTTTGCGCCGCAGCCAAAAGAGAGAGTTGCGGTTGCCGCTTTCACTCCCGCTTCATCCAGCATAATTCTTGAACTTTGAAGGAGACTTTCGTACCGGTAGATATCGCCATAATAAAACGGTGAATCCTCTTGAAGACCAAACAAGGCATCTAGGCCGTGCGTTTTTAAAATCTCAGTCATTACGTATTGATAATTAATATCAAATTTAGGTATTTTATAATCAATCGTAGCTTCTTTCGGTTGAATTTTTTTACTGATTAAATCATTGATTACATTACCTCTAAAGACATCTTCAATTGTTTTATCTTTATGGGGAAGAATAAAATACATCCGGCAACCCTGATTAAAGTCTAGGCTTCCTAAAATATAATCATCATCTTCATGAAACATGCCTTCTCTTTCCCCAATTAAACCCTTAACGGTTTTGCCTTCCTCAGAAGGGTTAAAAAACTGCATATCCCCAACTTCCGACTTTTTAAATTTTTCTTGCCATTCGTCATCAAAATATATTACATTCATAAAAACATTAACCGAATATTTATGTAAATACTGATTAATAGTATCTTTTGATACATTCAAAAAGTTGTTTGTTGCCTCTTTAATTGTCTGACTGATTTTTGTCGGGCCTTCTTCCCAAAGATTAATAATCTCATCATAAACGGAATAATAATATTTCATTTGAGTTATTAAATCTTCATTATATAAATCTTCCTGATAAATAGCCCGATCACGAAATAAAAAATTCCTAAGTCTAAACTCTTTCCCCAACGATTTATCGGTATAAGACGTTACTATTGCCCGATTAATATCTCGCAATTCATCAATCGAATTTATTGAAATAAAATCAAATAAAGCCGTTTTAACTTCATCATCAACGGTTTCCGCCAGCATCGATAAATTTAGATAAAGACTAAGCGGAGAAAAAATCGGATTACATTCATCAATCGGCAACAAATCGGTTGTTAGCGAAGCGAGTGTTCCTTTTAAAGATTGTAAACCATTATCATCAATTGCAATATTGTTTAGAAGCGTAACCTTCGGTTCCGCAAATCCAAAAAGAAATAAAACAAATACTAATAAAAACATAAAACGTCTTTTCAAATTATAACCCCTTTCTATATTAAAATCAATATCATTATATCATATTTTACCTCTAATGCAAAATAAAATGAAATCAACCGCAGTTAATTTCATTTTTTATTAAGAGTTATAATGATATCCCCTCTTATATTTTGGTTGTCTTTTTTAAAGCCATAGATTAGAATAATCGTTTTTCGGTCCGGTTTTGCTGTTATCAGTCTTTCAATATAACTGTTATAAATAATAATTGTTGAATCAATAAACTGATAATTATCATCGCCGATATCATTACCGAACAAACCGTCGAAATTGCCCCCGGCTAGTTCAACCAATAATATAATATCCTCACCGGATTTATATTCAATAGCGGTATTAGAGATAATATACGGCTTATTTGCGTTAATCACTTTTACTTTTAATTTATATAAACAATCCGCCGCGAATATCAAATATTGATATTCACCGGGTGGATTATCCCGGAAAACAGAATAGCCGATTTCCAATTGTCTATCGGAAAAAACATAATCATTAATTTTTTGGTTTTCTGATAATATACATAATACTGCTTCATCGGGAAATTCAATGGATAATGCCGCTTGATCCGATAGCTTCATTTCAACCGGAGTCAATGTTTGTGATTTTACGTATGTATGATAATAAAAGGTATCGGAAAAAGCTGAAAAATTATGCTTGGAAATAACCTTTAAATGAAAAGCATATATTTTATTATCTTCAAGTTCCAACTCAGATAGTTTAACTTGACTGAATTCAGTTTCCACAATCTCAACACCATCGATATATAACAGATAGGATGTTACCGAATCCATATCGTCCCAAAGCAAATATTCTCCATCAATGCGCATATTTAATGGTAAGGAGCGATTAATCGCGATTGTTAGTTTCTCTGAATATGGTGATTCTTTATTGTTTTTTATCGCACAGATATAAATTTCATAACTGCCGTCACCCAAAAAATCCAGGTTATAATCGGGCTTTTCCGTATAATAAATTGAATCGCCGATTATAATCCGATACGATGTGATGCCTTTTACCTCATTCCATGACAAACGGCCATCTTCATATTTAATATTGTCCGGAGCATTTAGTTTATTGGCACATCCACTAAGGATAATAACAATAAAAAATAATAAAACCATGATTTTTCTCATATTATTCAACCCTTTTCATTTGATAAAAAGTAAATTTGAATTATAAATTAAATCATTAAATAACGGATAATCAATAGGATTACGATTATTCTGATATGAATTAATAACTTATTTCAAAAACATCAACCGGATTTCATGATGCTGTGTTTCCAAACACGATAGAACCGCTTCTTTAACTCTTTTTACGGAACTTGGTTCAAATCGGCAACTTCTCTTTTGAACTATCATTATTATCCGAAAAAGGTTACAGGGGGTCTTCGTAAGGATTCAATTTAAAATTTGATTATACCAATAGGGTGACTTCACCAGCAATATTAATATTTTTAATTTCAACCTTTTCAACTTCTGTTTTAGAGCTTAATGTCTTAATCTCAATTTCTCTTTTACCTATATATATCTTTATGGTTTTAGTTGATACGTTTTAAATCAGATTCACGTTATAAGCCTACTTTTTGTAGGAAATTGATGTTATCTGAAACTTCTTTTTGCTTTATCTTCATCTTTTTAATCTTATTATATGTTGACTTTTTAAAAAGTAAGCGAAACCAACGTAATACCCATCCGAAAGGGAGTAGGATTTTCCATCGGGCAATAATAGGATAAATACTCTTCATTGTTTTGTAAGGAGGGAAAATCTTGTTGCTATAAAAGGAGAATGGCTTTTTATCTTTTAATTGATGTGTCGCCATTTGAACGGCAAAAATATTAAAATCATGTCCATATCCATGAATTCCCGCCATTGCGATATATTGTGTGATTTCCCAATAATCATCATAAAGCAAAAGAGGAGATAAATATAGGTTTTCCGGAAAATCAAAACTAAAAAGCAATTTATTAAGATAAACGATATTTGTAAAAAAAATTTCCTTATTTATTGCTTTTATATAATCAAATAATTTGTCTAAGTTTAATTTGTTTAAATAGTGTTTTAAATATAAACCAATATCAAGAACACTTCTGAGCCCGGCACCGCTTGAAGCGAAATGTTTGGCCAAATGAGAAAGCAAATAAACAAGTTCATATTCCTTTTCAAACTCATAACAATGTTGACTAATACTGTTTGCCAATCCCCAAGGATCAATATCTAAAAACTGATGGCGTTCGGGAAATAGTGTATGGTGAACTTCAATAAAAACATCTTTACCATATAAATAATTATCATGATGTTCGGCTTTACCGGTGAGTATTATTTTTTTATCTTTAAAGACATTTTTAACGATCGCTTGATCGCTTTCCCGAATAAGAATATCAATATCGCCCATTCCCCGCATATATGATTCGGGATAAATAGTTTTAAGATTAAATCCTTTAAGAAAAACATGGTCAATACCGTGTTTATTTAATAAGGCATTAATCCGTCCGGCTAACGCATTTTGTTTAATGTCGGCAGCAATATAAGTATAATAATCTTTTTCAACTTTCCGCGATATTTCCGATACACTGAGCATCTTTTTTATTGTCGGATAAATTAAACCCGTAAGTCCGTTTTCCTTACTCATAACAAACAAAGCTTTCTCATTAATAAGCGGTGATATATATTGTTGTTTATTTAGTGAAGCGACACATATATCACATAATTGTTTGATTATCGGATTCATCTTTTACTCGCTTTCTAAATATTCTTAATAAATATCGTCTAATCGGATAGACCAAATCCCATAAAAAAACTTTGACCAAATACCATCGGGAACGCTCATTAACAATCTTGCCGGCGGTCTGATGCTTGATAACCTTACCAAAAACGGCATCGGGAGCGATATACTCTTTTTCTTTAAGACCATCACCGCATATAACCAATAAGCCTTTTTTTACTCCTATAATACGATGTAGTTTATACTTATTATGATTTCGGTATAATACAACATCATATTTCTTTAATTTACCTTGAGGCGCCACTAATGTAACAACCGTGGCTTGGTGAAGATAAAAAGGGCGCATACTTACGCCCGATATTGTTAGTTCCACCACCCGTCCTTTATGCAACATCTCTTGAATCAGCGCCATTATTTCATCGCTTAAAATTTTAACCTTCATGATTCTAATATATCATTGCTTGCCAATACCGTTAAAAAGTCCTTAACATCGGCTAAAGCCCGTTCATAACCGATTTGATATTTATCAACTAGGAGATTGGCAAGTTCCTCAACAGTTTTTTCCTCTTGTAAAGACTCAAACAATAATTTTGCCGTTTTATTTAAAGTAAGCATCCCATTAAAATCAATTACAGCATCATCGACCGGCACAACAATAAATTGACCCGATACCTCTTTTAAAATAAATCCATCTTTAATTTTCATCTTTTTCCTCCAAAATATAATTCTTGATATACTGCTTTAACAGCTGATAAATCCGGAGTAGAAAAAAACAGATATATAGGAATCCTATCAATAATCTTTTCAATTACAAAAAACATTTTATCCCATATTTCTTTTTCTTTCGGCCGCATTATATTTTTCATGAATAAAGGCAATACTTCATTTTTCTCCAAACGAATTAATTTATTCTGTTTACCTTGTTCTAAGAAAAACAAGGCTTTAAGCGGTTTTACTATATTTTCATTTAATACGCTGCTACCGCTAAAAGGAGTTCCGGCAACATATATCTTATCGTCCTTTTCATAAAGGAGCGGCTTATCATCGTTGATATAACGGATCTCATCGGGAAATCGCTCCTTCCACAATCTTGTTTGAGTTGATTTTCCGGTTTGTGATGGGGCCGAAAACAACAAAGCATCATTGTTGAAAGAGATGGCCGAAGCATGAAGCGGAAGACATCCTTCCCGCGATGCAATATCCAAAAACATAACCCCCGATAAAATATATTCTTGTGCCGCGAGATTGTCAATAAAATCAGAATTAAGATAAATTTTAATATCATTTTCAATTTTATCGAAAACTGTTTGTTGAATAATAATAGTATTATCTTGTGGTGCAAAAATACACAGTACATCTAGTACATTGGAAAAATAGTATTCACGATTATGCACTTTACGAAAAACAGCCGAATACTTCTTTATATCAGCGGATATAATTACTTCCAACTTATATTTTGTATTATCATTATCAGCAATCCGGTATTGGTCGATTTTGTCTTGCAAGTAATTATTATAATTATATAAATAAGTTACTGTAATTCCTGCTATTTTTAAATTGATTTTCATGAGACACCTACTAAACTGCATAACAATTATATCATAAAAAGCCATCTAGAACAATATAATTTAAAAAACACTATTTTCTAATAAAAAGGACCCGAAAAATTAACATTTTGGGCCATAATCAAGGCATTCGAGCCTATATTTGTAACACTCGCAGGGATTGATATTTGGCACATTGGAGTTTTGTTAACAAAAGCAAAATTGCCTATAACAACTGCGTCTTTTCCACCAATAATTGACGGTAATATGACACCGCCTGATAGTTTAAGGTTATTTATTACCCCGGTAATTTGCACGCCACCCGATGTTGGTATTGTTATGTATGCAGAAACAGGAGTAACCGAAATTCTTAAATCGTATAGAATGCGATTTATCACTGTATTGTCATGTATCATCAAGTTGTGTGGTACCGGTGGGGCAGCTTGCGGTACTTTTGATAAGTCAGTATTGTCATCGGTGTCAAAATATCTCACCCAACGAGTAAACCCTTTATAATCCGAAGTACCTGTCGGTCCGTTTCTTCCAAACTGCGAATCATAGTGCACACAGAAATCATTAAAGAATGAAATTCCTCCATGAAATATTGTATATCTTTTGAAAATCACTTTTAAAACTTTTAAAAAAACGATAATCCAAGAGATTTAAACTAATAAGATGACAAATGGTAAAGCATGTCAATGTTTTTCATTTTCTCATACTCATCTGCTAGAATAAATATCCAAAGAGTACAGCCAGTTATAAAACTCTCTACTATCTTTCATTAATAAATGAATATAATCGTAGTTTTCTATGTCGTCTTCATAATAGATATCTGAAAAATCCATCGGAATATAAGAAAGTTCGCTTGCCTTAACCTTTATGCTTTGTTTGCTGTTTGCATAGCAAATTAAACTTACCCCAAAAATAAAACCGAGCAATCCTAAAAAATATTTTTTCATATTCTCCCCCTTTTATTTGTTAATTTAATAACTTTTACAATTAAAAAGTATAAATATTTCTTTATCTATTTTTTTGTTTTTTTAATATAATAAAATAGTGAGTTAATTGTATTAAAGAAACTATTAAAATTATCCCCCCCAATACTGCATGTTGCGGCCCTACATAATAGCTTCCATAAAAATTAGTATCTTCTCCGAATATAATTATCCCTAGTATAAATAGGCTAACTGAAAAAAATATTTGTATTATACTAAAAACAAAGTATTTTCTATAAATAATTTTTTTAAAATTCTTTTTCTTCATTATCCTAATATTAAATATAAAATTAATAATGACGAATATTGATGTAATTATTAGAACTATAAACATTATTCTAGTCAACAAAATTTCTAAAGTTTTAGAAGCGAAAACTAGATAAAGTGATGCATATGACATAAAATATACCGGCAAAAAAAATCCTTGACCACTTTCTGTTAATGGAAAGCCCGGTAAAAATAAATAAATAATAAATAAACCAAATACAATTAAATTTAGTCTGTTGTTAATTCTAATATAAAACTCAGTATATTATCTACATAATTTAATTATACCATATTAACATAGTAGCGTAAGTATTATTTAAAATTAATCTACAATCGACAACAAAACTTAAATTTTGACATAAAAAAGAGCGGAATATACCCGCCCTTGTCCATCCGCCCATAAAAAACTTTATTTGCTTTAATCGTAATAGTATAATGTCCGTGTGAGCCAGACAATATTAATTTTGCTTTAACAGCTATGTTTATAGCGCTATTTTTATCTCTTTCAATTTCCATATAACATTTAGTACATCTAAACTCTCTAATACTTGGGTCTTTATTTTCTTCATAGCCACAATAACAACAAGTCTTGGTTGTATTATGTTCATCAACAAGAATAATTAAATAGTTTGGCTAAGCTTTGCACTTAAACAAAAGACCCTAAAGTTGTGTTTTATTGTATCAGTGTTTTAGTTCTCTTATGAATGAGAACACCAATTTTAATACAATGCGTACACCTAGAAAATTTTAATGATTTTGAGTACACAATATATTAATATCAATTCATTAAGTTGTTCTGATTGTTTTGATAATTTTTTAAATATATTCAATCGGTAAAACTACTAAGTCTTCCTTTAAATATAATAATTTGTCATATAGACAAATAATTGCTCCAGTTCCTCTTTTTTTAGACTTTATTTCGTCTAATACATTAAAAGCATTTGCCATTTCTTGTTTAGGATTAGCAGACATTTTTATTTCAACTGGGTGTAAAATATTGTTTTCTTCAATGATTAAATCTATTTCAGAATCTATTTCGATTAAACTACCATCACTTAATTTTCTAGTTTTATCCTTCCCACGATAATAAAAAATACTACCCCTATAGTCCTTTCCTTCGTTTGTATACGATTTTATTATTTCAGAAATAACATAAGTTTCAAATATATTTCCGTTTTTCGCACCAACTTTTAATGTTTCAGGTGTCATCCACTTCGTTAGATAACAAACTAACCCTGTATCTCTAAAATACAATTTAGGTGTTTTAATTGCTCTTTTTAATACACTTGGTGTATATGGCTGTAATAAATATATGATCCCTGAAGTTTCAAGAACAGAAATCCAATTTTTTATTGTCGGAGAACTAACACCTACCTCACTAGCTATATTTTCATAATTCAACATTTCCCCTGTTCTTGCTGCTAATGCTGTTAAAAAATTCATGAATAATATTTGATCTTTTATATTAATTAAATCATTAATGTCTCTCTCTAAATATGTTCTTATGTAAGATGAATAAAATTCTGTCCAATCTATTTCAGTTTTATACATAGCAGGATATGAACCTTTATGTATCGTATTCCAAATATTTTTATAATCTTTTATATTTTTTTTCCTTGGAATAATATAATCTTCATTTGGTATAAAATGTTTATTAAAATTTATATTATATATTTCTCTTGCTGATAGGCCTTGCAGTTCCAATATACTAACTCTTCCCGCTAAACTTTCACTCACATTTTTCATTAAATGAAATTGTTGGGACCCTGTTAAGAAGAAATTTCCATATTCCTCAGAATTATCAGATGCCATTTTAATATATGCTAGCAAAGTAGGCGCATACTGAATCTCATCAATAATTATTGGAGCTTCGTGGTTTTTAAAAAATAAACCCGGCTCCTGAATAGTAGTACTTAATAATAAAGGATCATCAAAAGTAATGTATTCAAATTGTTTGTATTTATTTTTCAGCAAAGTAGATTTACCTACTTGCCTTGGACCAGTAACCAAAATAACATGAAACATTTTAGAAACTTTTTCTAATCTCTCTTCTATTAATCTTTTTATATACATAAATAACACCCCCATATTTAGACTAATCTAAAGTTATGCTTTATCTTAGTCTATATTTTATTATACTTTGATGTTTTTGTCAAGTTTGATATTATTAAAATATATTAACTTATAATATGATAAATTGACAGTTTTATATTATAAAAATATATAAACATTATTTACTCGACATTATCGACTGTTTTATGAAAACTAAAAAATCAAATATATCAAGGACCCTCTTTGCGTACACCTGCTTATTTTTTGAAGCTACTTCTTAATAAGTAAACATTTAATTTTCAGCATTGTGCCGTCATTACCAAGTCTATCTGTATTTATTAGTCAATCAGATAAAAAACTACTATTATTAAAAAATAAATCAGCTAATAAATTGGAATCCGTATTATAGAGTCAAGAGAATTATTCTCTTGGCTATATTTCAATTATATTATATAATATTATTGAGGAGATGTAAATGTTTTGATTAAGACGTGAATTTTTATGATCTTGTGATTATCCTCTCATTTTATTAATAGTACGATAAATTAATTATATCACAAAATACAGATTAGATGAACATTTATATTAAAAAGAATTTATATTTCAAGTTTCTTCCTTAATCTCCGTTTCATTATAGAATAAAGAAATCCAAACTCTTTTCATACTCCTTTTGTGCTGTTATTGTCCTTTTGTGTTTTTGTTAACCTTTCGTGTTTTTGTTGAGTTTTCGTGTTTTAGTAGTTGAAAAAAGAAAAAAAGTCTATAAATTACTTATTAAAAGTAACCTATAAACTAATAAGAGAAAACGAAAAAGGGAAATTATCCCTATTTTCATAATGAAAAAAGTCTGATAACATTGTATCAAACCTATCGTTCTTATATGGCGAAGGAAAGGTGATTTGAATCCCTACACCGGATTAACAATCCACTAGCTTTCCAAACCAGCCCCTTCAGCATCTTGGGTATTCCTCACCGTTAAATATTATACCAAATACTTTTTAATAAATTACGAAAGAAAGTTATTATTGTTAAAGCAATGAATGAATTATTGCTTTATTTATTGCTTTTTCTTTGGTAATTTTTTTTATATGATGAATTAGGTCTATGTGGTGGCTTTATTGGGGCTTTTACAAAATCATTTTTAAAAGTGATTACATATTTATGATTTTCAACCACAGGGATTTCCATCTTTATATGTTTTTGAATATCTTTTAATAATTGCAATTCCTCTTCACTACAATGTATAAGTGCTTGGTATAGTAATTGATGTTGCATTATTAGGATTAGTTAATCCGCTTACTCCATAAGCATTACCATCATCTAATGAAGTAAATGTAAAAAAATATGGTGTAGTAAACCAGGATCAGCGACCATAGCCGTTGTCCTATTAGAGTTATTCTGTAATACTCTTGTTAATGTTGCATTAATATTAGCTCCACTTAAGTTATTAAAATAGCCAATATAATATGTCCCGGGATCTAATGTACGAGTAACGCTTCTTGTTTTATTATTGTTATTCATATACTCGGCATATATATCTACCTTTTCATAACTTCCTGTTGTACTATTATATTCTTGTTTAAATAATATTAGTGTAATATCTTCATTTATATTATCAATAGTACTAAAATTAATAATAAAATTTCCTGTTTGGTTTATTGTTATTTCTTTTGCATAATCACCTATTTCTGCATTTTCAAATATTTCCTCACTAAATTCAGAATCCATTCTATCCAGCATATCTATAGTTACATAATCAGCGGGTGTAATACTTAATGTCATACTATTATAATCTGCGTCTGGCATATCAATATGAATATAGAAATAACCATTTCTAGGTAGATACATATAAAAACTATTTATATCAATATCGTTTTCGGCAAACTTAGAATAACCTAAAACATCATACTTATATTCTTGATCCATATCCATATGGTCATTTACAATAATTGCTGAGCTAGGATATATAACTGATGTCCCATCTGATTTAGTAGCTGTTAGATTAATTTTGTAAAACCCTGCACCTCTACTATTAATGTAATAGTAGGAGTTAATGTTGTTATAATAATTTATTAAAATATCATTTTCTTGATCATATAGTAAATATTGTGTGTTTCTTGAAGTTATTTTTGTATTTATAGTACCAGATTTACTAGTATCCTCATACGCAACTCTAAGATAATAAGTGTCAATTGATAAATTTTTAATTACATGGTCTATATTATTATCGCTGTTCAAGTCATCAATCTCTAATAATTGCATTTGTTTATCATACAATCTTATATCCAGTTTATTTGTAGAAGTAACAAATATTTCATAATTTTTGTTATAGGTAACATTCAACTCATACATTGCATATTTATCAATAGTATTTTCACTTGTACCATTTATTAATTTACTT
>JALOBF010000012.1 GCA_023228385.1 Bacilli bacterium | reverse complement strand
AAGGAACGACCACCACTAAAACCGCCACCGCGTCCGGAGCCGCCACCTTTTGTAAAGGAACCGACCTTTTGCGCGTGATGGGCAAGAATGGTACTGTTCATATTAGTTCTTGCGGTTGTAAGTGAAGTATTAATTCTACCCAAGGTATACCCCAGGTGAAATCCATGATAACGATAACCAAAATGCATATAAGTTGAATTTTGGATATCCATTTGTTCGGAAGGCAGTTTAACCTCCAATTGTTTCATAACCTGATCGGCAATTTTTAACGAAGTTGCATATACCAAATAATGCTCCCAAACAACAACTCCGGGCATCGGGTAATCTTTCATTCGACCAAAATCAAGAAGAAACTCCCGAAATGCTTTCCACATGGCATATTCTTCATTGCCTTTTACGCTACGTCGATCAATTGTTGATACATAAATACCAAAAATAATCATTACTGCCAGCGAAGCAATAATCGCAAAAATATTGCTTATTTGATAGATTACTCCGGTCATAAAACTGATAAAAAGATATGTCAGCGGGATTAAGATAACCGAATAAAGTTTTTGTTTTTGTCTGCTAAGCCCCGCATCAAAAAAATCATGTTTTTTTCCGGCCTCTTTAGCCAATCTTACGAAAGTATTCGCCATTCTGTTAAACCTTTGCGCATTATCATAAGACTTTTCCGGATATTTCTCAATTTCCTTAATACTGACCTCCTTACCATTTCCGCATGTTTTAACAAACCAATCAATAACATGCCGCTCATGAGTAAGTAAAGTACTAAAATCACTTTGTTCGGGGTTAATCATTATTTTGAAATCAGGTTTTTTAGAACTTACCCGTTCTCCTGCCGTATCCAATATTAAATATTTTCGTCTGATTAAATCAAGTAAGGTGGCCGTAACATCTTCGTTGTTGACTTTTCGAAAATAATATAAATAACTCATTTCCGCCGGTGAATAGTCCGCCGGTAATTCCCGATAATATTTACCGGTGAATTGCGGCTGCAGTTCTTTATCATATTTTACATAGGCAATATAAGTGAAAACTGCCATAGCAAGAAGCATAACATAAGTGCCATAATAAATAACTTGGGCAACTGTAATCCGACGGTTCGTTTCAATTGCTAACTTCGTTTCATAATCATTAATCCGATTAAACATGTCAACATCAAGATTATTGGCTGGTCTAACCGAAAAAACATCCGGTTCCATTAAAATTCGAAACTCAAGAAGTTCGCCCTTTTTAATCTTATTCATATCAAAACGAACCTGTTTTTTCGTTGGGTCTGAAAAAATCATCCCCCGGGAAAGACCGTGTCCCCAGACGGAATCCGGTTCAGCCAGTTTAGTAGGCAAATTGACAATTACCGCCGATTTTGTTATTTTGGTAGGAAAATATTCGAACAGTTTCCAGTTCAATTCAGCTATATCTCGATATAAAGTTACTGCCCCCGTAATCCGATAATTGTACTCAAAAGTCATTTCGCTTTCCATACCGGCATAAACATGAATAAATATCGTTTCATAATTGTAACTTCTCGGTATTAAATCTCCATACTCATCACGATCAAACCGAAAAGAATAACCCACTCGATATTTTTCAGTTGACAATTCCTGTTTATCTTTGTTATATACCTTAACCGAAACGCTATTAGTATCAAAGTTTGCGACATTAGTTTCACTTTGGTATAACGGATTACGCTTATCGTATTTTTCATAACCAATTTCCCGAAAGGTAACACTCTTCCCCGGCGGAAATTTAACAGCCCAACGCTCTTTTACCGTCATATCACCGGTTTCATCAATGGTAATTTCGGCATCCAACGAATTAACACTAACCGTGCCGGCTGATACAGCAAAAACCAAGCCGATTAATGCAATAACAATCACAAAAATTAAGATAAATTTAAAGATTGATTTTTTATTCAAATATCAACACCCTCCATCTTCACCCATAACCAATCGGAAGGATAATATTTAATATCGATTGTTTCGCTTTTGGTTGGGTGTATAAAAGTCAAGCGATAACAAAATAAACCTAAACAATTATCATAATTTTTCCCACGATAACCATATTTAAAATCATTAATAATCGGATAACCCGATAATGCCAATTGCTTACGAATTTGATTGTATCGCCCGGTTAGTAAATCAATAAGTAAAAAAGTAAATATGTTATTGTTAAGATAAAAAGAATTAATCTTACGGTATTTCAATACAGCTTTTTTAGCGTAATCAGTTTCTGGGTCAACCGCTTGAGCAAGGGGGCGCCCTTTTGATTTCGTTTTTACAAGATAATCAATAAGTTCGCCCGAAGTCGGCGCTTCACCGGCCACGAGTGCAATATATTGCTTAGTAAATTGATGACCTCTTATGGCTTTTGCAAGGCGTCCGGCTGCTTTTGATGTTTTCGCAAACACCATTAAGCCGCCGACACGACGATCAAGTCGATGAACAAGGCCCAAATAGACCCGGCCCGGTTTTTGATATTTGATTTTTAAATAATGTTTAACCGCATTAAGCATATCCAAATCGCCGGTGCTATCGCTTTGACTTAAAATATCCGCCGCTTTTAATACAACTATAATATGATTGTCTTCATATAATATTTTTAAATTGTCAGTTAAAATCATATCCATTTTCGATATCTTTTTTACGTTTTTCAAAGTCAAAGCGATTCTTTATAATAAATGTCTTATGTGTCTTTTGGGAATGAATACGAAGTTCGATTTGATCATCATCAAAAAGATAAGCAAAATTTCTAATTTTACGATAAGTATACACCTTTCCGGTGCCAATTTCACATACCTCATCGCCTAATGATAAAATATAATCACAAATCATACGCGACAATGCGGTTTTTTCTTGAGGATTAACCTTCATTTGATCTATTTTTTTACTTTGATAGTTTTTCTCTAATAGTAGATACTTATTATTAAATATTTGATATTTTATTAAATCAATCATATAAGGCGTTTGTTTAATCGCGTACTCGTCATACTGATTAAAGTCATCGCCGATTGATATTAATCGCGGATTTAAATAAATACTGGATGCTAAGTCATATCCAAGTTTTTCATTAATAACTAGTTTAATCTGACTCGGGTTTTTCACTATGTAATCGATATACATCAAGCTTTTACTGATTATAGGACCATATTTCCCACTGCGAAATTCAATGATAACCAATTGATTATTTTCATCATATCCGATAATATCAATAATTTTATTATGGCTGTCGCTTATAATAAAATCAGTTGCAATAACTTTTAACCCAAGCAATTCATAAGCGTTATCAGCGATAATATTTTTTATCATATATATATCGGGTGCTTTTTTTAAAAGTGAAGTGCCATTTTTTATATTAAATAGTTTTAAATCACTCATAGCCTATTCCCATTTGGAAAAACGATTATTTTTTTCATTCTTATCAATTGGCTTTTCCTTTCTGCCTCTTCCTAAAAAAATAATACCAAAAATATAAATTATTGGAAATATAATAAAAATACCGATAATCAAACCGAAATCATCAAAAATTCCCGTACCTAAAAGGATACCGAGTGCGGTGGCAGTTAATATTATCATAACAACAAAAACATATTTCATATTTGAAACCCTAGTTTCCTTATTTAAAGCGGACCTTAAAAACTTTAATATTTTCCCGCTTTAAAATATTATTCAAGATGTCTTTTTCAACTGCAGTCATAATGCTTTTAGGAAGAGTTAACGCTTTATTTCGGTTAATATAAAAATAAAAATAATTTGTCGTTTCATATATTTTATCTAGTTCAGTTATACCATACGTATAGTAATCATTGTCTGTTTGATAGGTAATCATACCATCCTTAAACGTCAATATATAATGCATAGAAGGCGGTCGGACCTTCTGGATTAATCTATTAACCGTTGTCTTTATCATTATTGACCGTAAAAGCCAAATAATTACAGCTGTAAAAAAGAAAAAAAACGCAAACTGTCCTATATTAACAATCAGTAAGACGATGCCGGTTACCAAACTGATAATCGATATTAACAAATATATAATATTAACACCACTTTTCCGCGCTAAATGAAACCGGAAAAAATCCTTAATTCTTGTTTGGCTATGTGATAGTTTAATGGTCAGAAAATTATTATTATTCAGCATCCTCGTTATTAGGTTCTGATTGTTCTTTTTCCGCTTCTACTGCCGCGTCGTTATCAGCCTCACCCATAACTGTACTTTCAACTTCTTGCACATCCTCAAAGGGAAATTCAGGATGAACAAATGTAATCGGTCTTTTCGCAATATCAAAAT
The DNA here is from genome assembly GCA_023228385.1 of Bacilli bacterium. GTDB lineage: Bacteria > Bacillota_I > Bacilli_A > ML615J-28 > CAG-698 > UBA3946. Next base: position 15,527 of record JALOBF010000012.1, on the reverse strand, counting down.
CAACCTTTTTGTGAGGCTTCGTTTCCGCTTTACTATTAACAAGAGCAGTTAATGCCTCCTGACTGCCGGTCAAAACAGCTTCATCGCTACGGTCTACTATTATCGGTGTTTTACCGGCCATTAACATATAATATTGCGGTATTTCAAGAATCTCGGTTATAAACGACCAATCAAACTCAATGGGATTATCTAAATCATTTGCGCGATAAAGCATAATATTATCTTCATTGATTTCAAGCGTTTGTGTTGTAACCGGGCGGTTGGAAAAAAACCGGGCTAAATTTTGGTCAAGTTTGGCTTCTACGCTGAATATTTGATAGATTAGATATATTATATATAGTCCTGAAAGAATAGCCAAATATTTTGATTTAAAATAAAAAATATCGGCAAAAACAACACCTAAAGATAAAACAGAAAGTATAATATAAAATAAATATGTTTTTCTTCGGTATTTCATAATAAATAAATTACAATATTTAAGAGTTTTAAAATCTAATTTTGTAACAATTTTTATGCTTTCCATCTTTAACCTCCATTGTTTATTATAACACAATACAATAAAAAAATAAAAGAAATTATTTTAATTTCTTAAAGATTAATGTATAATAGAATTAAATATGTCTATCATTAGGAGGAAATATGAAAATCTATATTAGTGCCGATATTGAAGGTGTAAACGGAATTTGTTCTTGGCCGGAAACAGATGCATCGCATCCGCGTTATCTTGAATTTAAAGAACAAATGACCGAGGAGGTCAGACGCGCCTGTGTCGGGGCCAAAGATGCTGGAGCTAGCGAAATTTTTGTAAAAGACGCCCACGGGAGCGCTATGAATATTAATGTTAAAAGTTTGCCTGAATATGTGATGCTTCATCGGGGATGGGAGGGTTCTGTATGCAGTATGATGGCCGGTTTGGATTCCGGTTTCACCGCTGTAGTTTTTATTGGTTATCATAGTCCGTCTCGATCAAACGGTAATTCTTTATCCCATACAATGAATACAAATATTCATCATGTTAAAATCAACGGAGAAATTGCCAGTGAGTTTTTAATTAACAGCCTTTATGCTTCTTATTTAAATGTTCCTATTGCTTTTTTAAGCGGGGATTTACATCTTACCGAAATTGTCAAAAAAACTAATCAAAATATTGAAGTGGTTGCCACCAAAGAAGGCCGAGGGGGAGCGGCCGTTTCAAGGCATCCTAATCTTACTAATAAAGAAATTGAAGAAAAAGTCAATTTAAGTTTACGGAAAGACCTTTCCAAAAATATAGTACCCCTTCCCCAACAATTCGATATTGAAATACAATATCGAAAACCAATCGATGCTTATAATGCTTCCTTTTTCCCGGGTTGTAAATTAATCGGATCGGATACAATTTCTTTCCATACCAATGATTATTATCAAGTCCTCGTTATGTTCAAATTCAATTTATAATTTAATTAAGTATAATGGAATGAATTTTACTTTATTTATTTCATTGCCACTGGACGCACGGACCACGGACACGGCGGTTTAATGTATAATCAAACAATTAGTGTAGTATAACTATATTTTTGCAAACCCAGTAACCTTCCTTTTTATACGCATCATATTTACTAACTATTTTTGCTTGATGTCTACGGCCTAAAATAACCGTCTGAAATGATTTATGAGTTCCTCGAGTCAAGATTTTGCCTTAGATTTCCTTCGGCTCTTACCTCGCAATAAGCACCTTGTCTTTGGCTAACACTTCGTTTGACATCTTCCCGTGTAAGGGATTTTCACTCCCCAGTTATTAGGTGTGCCCAGCATACTAAAAATCGGAACCTGATTCCGATTTTTTTATTTTTTTATTATAACTGATTAACTATTAATACTTCAATAACCTTTTCCCGAAATATACGGGATGCACGGCGAAGCAAATTGATTATTTCGAACATACAAGCGAAAATAATCGGATAAAAAATGTTCCCGTCCAATTCTCCGCCTTCGACCGATCGGGATATTGTTAGGTCATTCCCCATAATATAATATGAAACTTGTTGTACCGTTTCAATAACGACCGGTGAAGTTGTTTCTTCAATTTTCTGTGGAATTGTAATTTTACCTTCTTGTGCAATTAAAACCAAATCGCTTGCGGCCTTTGCTAAATTAGAACTCATTATTTTAAGGGCTGAAGAAATCCAAGTAATAGCATCAAGATTACGGCCGTTATCATATATATTTTTTGTTTGATAAAAATTTTCACCACTATACATTGATAAATATTTTATGGATTTTTCAATAAATTCATCATCTATCTGTCTGTCTTCGCGGGTATAACTAAGCCTGATTTCATGAAGACCGCCTAAAGCCGTATCAATACGTTTCATATCCCGCTCAAGGGCATGAGCAAATGAAGCAAGTTCTTGTCCTAAAGTTAACGCTATATCTTTAGATAATCCATACTCTCCAATTTTCTCAAAATAAGCATTATACAGTTTTTTCGCTTCCGTTAATAATTTTTTAGTTAACCTAATCGTTGTTATTTTACCGGCAAGTAAAATAACATCACCGGTATTTTGTCCAAGATTAACGTCTTTTGTCGGATGAACAAAGTTATATTTACCTTTTTCGCCCCCCAGCATTTCATTAGCGCGGTTGGCAATTACCTCATTGGCATTTGTATTCATGCTGGCACCCGAACCGCCCTGAATTACATCGGTAATAAACTGGCCATGGAGGCGACCGTTAATTATTTCATCGCAACTTAAAGATATGGCTTCCGCAACATCGGGATTTATAAGCTTTAAATCAGCATTGGCTTTTACCGCTGATTTTTTTATGACAGACAGGGCCTTTATCATTTGTCGGCATAATCCGTGTTTTGTAATCTGAAATGTGTCTTTTGAACGAAAAGCACCGATACCATAATACGCTTCCGCCGGTATTTGTTTTTTCCCTAATGAATCTTTTTCAATTCTATACCTCATTTTTCACCCTCACCATGGATAATCGCTTTGCTTACTGCCCGAACAACATCAGTGTCAAATACCGAAGGAATAATATATTCCGGGGATAATCGGTTTTCATTAACCAATCCGGCTATTGCATACGCAGCATCGATACACATTTGTTCAGTAATCTTTTTATGACCGGCAGTAAGTGCTCCTTTAAATATACCCGGAAAAGCCAAAACATTATTAATTTGATTTGGATAATCGCTGCGACCGGTAGCATATATATAAGCTTTTGTTTTTTTTATTTCAGAAAAACTGATTTCCGGATCCGGATTGGCTAAAGCAAAAACAATCGGCTGTTCTCCCATTTTATTGACTGCTTCCTTGGAAAGGAGATTCCCGCGGCTAACGCCAATAAAAACATCAGCACCGTTCATAATTTCTTCAACGCTATCAAAATCATAATCATCAAAGGAATCAATAATATTTTCATTAAGTAATTTTCCCACAACACCTGATAACGGTTTTCTTTTACTTACAATACCGCGGCTATTACATGCATATATTTTGCCAACCCCCATTAGTTTAAGCAATCTGGCAACACTGGACCCAGCAGCACCTAAACCAAGCAGTGCAATCGTTAATTCTGAAAATTTTTTATTTACCAATTTGCACGCGGAAATTAATGCGGCAGCCGTCACAACGGCCGTTCCTCTTTGATCATCGTGAAAAACCGGTATATCTAAGGCTTCTATTAACCTTGTTTCAATCTCAACACAACGCGGGAAAGAAATATCTTCCAAATTAATCCCGCCAAAAGATGGTGCCAAAATCTGTACAGTTCTGATTATTTCCTCAACTTCTTGGGTCGCTAGAACGATTGGAATGGCATCAATGCCGGCAAATTTTTTGAAGAGAAGGCACTTTCCTTCCATTACCGGCATGGCAGCTAAAGGACCAATATCACCTAAGCCTAAAACGGCTGAACCATCGGATATCACAGCTACCGTATTACTTTTTGATGTATAAAGATAAGCATTGACCGGATCGGCCGCAATCTCCAAACATGGATAAGCAACGCCAGGTGTATAAGCTAAAGATAAATCCTCTCGGTTATTAAGACTGACCTTAGAACAAATTGCTACTTTCCCGCCTTTATGAAAATCCAAAGCTTGTGTTTTTAATTTATTCATTTTTTCTCCCACACTTATTTATATTTTATCATATGTTAATAGTAAAATAAAGATGTATTTGTTGTATTTTTGTCATAATAATAATTTGCGTTCTATTGCGAAAAATTTATATTGCAAATAAGTCAACGCTATGTCATATATTGTATTTTTCACTCATAAAATTTAGTAATTGAGGTGAATTATATGAAATTTATCATTAATGGGAACAAAAAAATCGAAGGTTCGATAAAAAACAGCGGGTCAAAAAATAGTGCCGTTGCCATTATTCCGGCAGTGGTGTTGGCGGATAACGATGTAACCTTACGAAATGTTCCTAATATTCAAGATGTCAAAACATTAATTACGATACTAAGAGAAATCGGTTATCAAGTTGTTTTTTCCGATAACGTCCTTAAAATAAAAAAACGGAAAAAAATAAGACATCATATCCAATCAGATGAGGTAAGCAAACTCCGCGGTTCGTATTATTTCATGGGAGCATTCCTCGGTAAAGCCAAAAAAATAACAATAAAAAATTGCGGTGGATGCAATCTCGGTTATCGACCGATAAACTATCATTTAGATGGATTTAAGAAACTTGGAGCAAAAATAAAACAATACCCTCATAAAATAAAGATTACAGCAAAAAAACTTTCCGGTTGCGAGATATTACTTGGTTTTCCCTCAGTCGGTGCCACTATCAATATAATGTTAGCGTGTGTTAAAGCCGATGGTTTCACAACCATTAAAAACTGTGCAAAGGAACCAGAAATCATAGATGTCGGTAATTTTTTAATCGCCATGGGCGCTAAAATAACCGGCCTCGGTAGTGATATGATTGTTGTTGAGGGAGTTAAACGCTTAAAAGGATGCGATTATACAATAACCAGCGACCGGGTCGAAGCCGGAACCTATCTGATTTTAGGAGCTATATCAAACGGCGCCGGTATTACGGTAAAAGGATGTTGTCCTATATACCTCTCGGCATTAATTAAACTGCTAAAAACCGTCGGATGTTCAGTGAGGGTCGGCCCAAACGAAATATTTATTAAAAAAGAGGAAGCGTTAAAACCGTTTCATGTTACAACAGCTCCCTATCCCGATTTCCCTACTGATCTCGGTCAAATGATTTCCGTTTTAGCAACTCAAATTAAAGGCGTCTCATCAATTAAAGAAACTATTTTTTCCAATCGGTTTTCTCATATCGGAGAATTACAAAAAATGGGGGCTAATATTACAATTAAAGATGACACTATTTTTATCCAAGGGGAAAGCGAGCTTAAACCGGCTCAATTAATGGCCTATGATCTACGAGGTGCGGCTTCACTTGTTCTTGCGGCTGTTTTAGCCCCCGGAACAACTCATATAGAAAATATCGAAGTCCTTCTGCGTGGGTACGAAAAGCCGGTTGAAAAATTATCTTCTTTAGGCCTTGATATTAAACTGGAAAAATAAAAAAATGAAGACCTTAGCCTTCATATACCGGGAATTTATCTGTTAAAGCATATACTTCACGCCGTAATTGTTTTAAGAATGCATTATCTGTACTGTTCTTTAATGCTTGGTCAATTAAGCGGGCAATTTCTTTCATTTCATTTTCTTTGAAACCCCGACTTGTAATTGCCGGCGTTCCAAGTCTTATACCGCTCGTATAGAGCGGTTTTTCATCATCAAACGGAACAGTGTTTTTATTACAGGTAATACCGACTAAATCTAAAATCTCCTCGGCTTTTTTGCCGGTGATGCCTAAACTTTTCTTTACATTAACGGTGAATAAATGATTTTCAGTGCCGCCAGAAACAATATAATACCCTAATTTTTGCAAAGAATTGCTTAAAGTTTTTGCGTTTCTTATAACTTGTTGTTGATAGAGTTTAAATTGATCGTTTAATGCCTCTTTAAAACAAACAGCCTTAGCGGCGATAATATGCATTAAAGGGCCGCCTTGGATTCCGGGAAATACAGTGCGGTTAATTTGCATTATTAACTCTTTGGAATCGCATAAAATTAAACCGCCACGCGGTCCCCTTAACGTTTTATGAGTAGTCGATGTGACAATATCTGCATAAGGAACCGGATTTTGATGCAAGCCGGCCGCAACTAAACCGGCAATATGAGCCATATCAACCATAAAGAACGCATCGACCATATCAGCAATCATCTTAATACGTCTAAAATCAATTTCGCGCGAATAAGAACTGGCACCGGCAACAATTAAACGCGGACGATGAACAATAGCCTGCGCTTCCAAATCATCATAATCAAGCAACTCCGTTTCCCGATTTACAAAATACGGAATAAATTGATAATCCATTCCAGAAAAACTAAAGGGATGGCCATGCGTAAGATGACCGCCGTGATCAAGAGCCATTCCCAAAACCTTATCACCCGGACGTAACAATACACGATAAGCTGCCATATTGGCCGAACTACCGGAATGAGGTTGAACATTAACATAATTCGATCCAAATAAAAGCTTTGCTCTTGCAATTGCAATGTTTTCGACTTCATCTGCATAATCACAGCCGCCGTAATATCTTTTATTGGGATAACCTTCCGCATATTTGTTTGTTAAAACAGAGCCTTGAGCTTCTAAGACGGCTTTTGATACGTAGTTTTCCGACGCAATCAATTCTATGTTTCTTTGTTGACGTAATATTTCTTTTTCTATTATCTGATAGATTTCCGGATCGCTATATTGTAAACTCATATTACCTCCTAATAAATTATATTACCGATTGCTCCTGATAACAGGTATTTTTCTTTTCTTTAAAAATTTTGTTTAAAATAAGTAAAGAGAATAAAATATCACCGTTATCTTTCGTTTCACTAAAATCAATAGCATAATTTTTCCCCCCAACTAATATACTGGCAATTTTCGCATCAGTGAAAATTCTTAAAGTATCAATAAAAATCCGAGTAGTCTCGTAATTACGCATTATTAAAAGATTAATATGGGTTTGATAAATATTATTGGGACAATTAATGGAAAACAAGTTTGCGAGGGTAAAAGAATCAAAAATATTTATATTATTAAATTTATCGTCTTTTAAAATCATTTTGATAATATTGGTTTCCAACAAATCGGTTTTATTATTTAGATTGGTTATCATTGCAGCATTAATTTTTTTTATGTTTAATGCTTTTATTAATGCTTCAGCTTGGATTATAGCCTTTTTCTTATCATCGAAATCAACGTTTAGATGCCGGGAAGAATTGCTTACAAAAAGATAATGCCGCAGCATCGGTAAATCAATTACTTCAACGGCGCCGATTTGTGCTTCTTCTTTTACATCCATAATCCGATTAAAATAAGAAGCTGGAATTTTGCCAAAAGCAACATAATCACACCTTCTATTTTGAAGAAAGTCATGGCAAAAATCTATAGCTTCTAATTCTTCTGGGCAGTCATAAATCGCAAAATGACTATAATCAATACTAACTTTAAAACAGTTCTCCATTATCTTTTTTTTATCGCCGATTAAAATAAAATTACCCAAATTTAAATGAGAGGCATTATCTAAAGTTTTCAATACATTAATTTCATAGGGCATGATAAATGCAATATTCATAATATTCACCAAACACATAATAACAGAATCCTGCATAAATATTTTGGTGCTTTTTGACACATAAATTAAATTAATAATTAAGATTATGATTTTATTTTTTTTTGCGATTATAAATAAGCATCCAACCAAAAGCAAAGAATGCAAGACCTAAATATCCTAATAAAACAAAACCAACCGTTTTCGCTAAAGCAGGAAGGTTTTCTGAATATGCAGAAATAAAGAATGTACCAATTAATAATATTAAGCCGACTATAACCATTAAGACAGCTGTCTTTTTCATTTTTTCACTCCAAAATATTAGTAGTAATATAATCCGCCCCCCAGCGGATAAATTTTTTAGCAACAACGGGGTTATCAATTGTCCAAACATTAACTTTGATATTGTTCTTATGTAAACGCACAATATCAGATTTAGTTACATTTTGATAAAATATATCGGCATCTGCCGCAATATTTCTACATAATTCGATTGCTACATCCGATGGACGTTCTAATAGATATTGTAAACGTAAGGATGAATTTAATTTGTGTATCCGTTTCAAATTAGAATAATTAAAAGAAATCACTGTAATCATATCAAGACTGCCGTATTTTGATATTTCAAAGAGAAACTGTTCAATTTCTTTCATCGTGAATTCCGGTTTAATTTCAATAAATGAATGTTTTTGATATTTTGAAGCAATAGCCAGGTATTCCTTTAACGTCAAAATTGTAAGATAAGACTTTGTTTCTTCGCTGGCACGATCAAATAAAAATACCCCTGCCAACTCTTTATAAGACACCTCTTTTATTACATAACTAACGGGCGAAATTCGCGCTGTATGAGCATCATGACATATAACAAAAACATTATCTTTAGTTATATGAATATCACATTCTATGCCAAAATAGCTTCTGTTACCGGCAGCAATAAAGGCCGCTGCCGTGTTTTCTTGTTCAACTCCGCTTAAACCGCGGTGGGCAATCATTTTCACCTTTTGACCAAACTTTTTATTTATTTTCATAATCTTGCTCTCTACCCCTTTTCGTCAAATAAAAAGGCCGCACCTTTGGGTAATAATAGGTCTTGATTACCAAATAACAGGAAGCGCTACCTTGATTTCCATTATAACAAATCAGATTTTATATTCTTTTGTTTTTTATTTCTTTAATATACTGAAAGCTACAGATAAATCTTATAAACTATTATCACTCCGGCAAATAGCCCCAATGTGTTCCAAACCGTCGGTAAAACCCAGAAGGCTAAAATTAATAGGATTAAGTTATAAGATAGTTGCTTAACTTGATTCTATTATCAGGAGTGTTTTCTAGTAGTAAAATTATCATCAAATCTATGGTCTGATCCATTTTTATATTATTAATATAAAGCATTCAATGAATCAGCTTTTTATAAATTATTTAACGCTTTCCCTTTATATTTTAACTTATTAAATGATAAAAGTCAAAAAAATAACTACTCTTTTGCGAGTAGTTTTCATAATCATTCAGGACCAGAAGGATTCGAACCTTCGCATCATTGGGTCAGAGCCAATTGCCTTACCGCTTGGCTATGGTCCTATATAAAATGGCAGGGCTATCTGGATTCGAACCAGAGATAACGGAGTCAAAGTCCGTTGCCTTACCGCTTGGCTATAGCCCTAAATTAAAAATGGTGGTGGGGGACAGATTCGAACTGCCGAACTCGGAGAGAGTGGATTTACAGTCCACCGCGTTTAGCCACTTCGCTACCCCACCACTTATATAACTGCTTTAATATTTTACTACATTCATGCCAAAAATGCAAGTGTTTTTTGATTTTTTATACGCATATTACGCCCCATAATATTATGGAGCGTAATATTATTCATTTAAATTTTCATAAATTGTATTCACTAGTATGCTTTGATAATCACCGCCAAGTTGCCAAAACATGATACCGGCTAACCCTTGATTAATTACATACTCACATTTATAGGCAAGCGAAGTCGGGTCATCATATGTTATAAATGTTGTTCCGTCAAAAAGCCACGGTGCCTTTGCAACATCATCAAAATAATATTTAAAATTGAGATTATTAAGATATTCGGTATGAATTTTTGCATAGGTAACAGCATTAGTAAGCCCTTCGCTTGAAACTTTCATACCGTCTTCTTTTGAGTTTTCGGTAACCGTTCCAATATGCCCATAAAAAGCTCCGCCGATTGTTATTTTGTCTTTATCAGCACCGGCATTAACATAAGCTTTTACTGCCGCATCAGCACTGGCCTGATTGCTTGAACTATATCCCGATGTATATAAATTAGCATGATGTGAAGTAATCAATGTACTATAATCAATTAAGTCATAAGTCATTAAATGAAGGTAATCCAAATGTTGATTAATTTTAGTAATTTCATAGTAATTATTAGCGGCATAACGGCTAGCCGGAAACGCTACCGTTAAAAGCAAATCCGGGCTAATTTGATCTAAGGCTATTCTAAGTTCACATATAAGGCTTGTAAAATTAAATTTATCTTGAGAATTACGCTCATCATTACCGCTTCCGGTCGTAGGGTATTCCCAATCAAGATCGATCCCGTCAATTGAGTATTTATCAATTATTTCAATAACAGATTGAATAAATTTAACACGGTTTTCTTCAGATTCAGCCATTTTACTAAAACCGGAAGCACCCCAGCCACCAACGGATAAAACAAACCTGGTACCTTTACTATGAGCTTTGTTTATCGCATTAGATATTCCGCTTAAATGAGAGATACTTAATTTACTGTTAATAACATAAGCAAATGAATAATTGATAACATCAATTTTATCTAAATCTTCATCTCGAAGTTGAAATCCATCGTTATAAAGATAAGCGAAAATTGGTTTTTTGTTATCAATATCCTTTAATTGATATTTTTCCACTTTCACAGTCTTTTTAAACACTCCTTCTATAATACTGAATTTATTATAAACTATTTTTGCTTCAAGTTCTACAAATTGATCCTGTTTTTTTCTAATTACTGCTCCGGCAGTAGAAATAACATCGGGATTAGAACTTGACCAAGTAAGAGTAACCGAATAATTTTGAGCAAATCGAGGTAATATTATATTGTTACAAATTTCTGAAGGTATTATTCCTTCCAATTCAATAATTGCTTTTTCAATATTTTTTCTTGCTTCTCTTTCAGCATCTGCCATCCAGTCAATTACAACTACTGTTACCGTCGTTTTAACCTCTGGATATTCATTTAAATAGACATTGATTAATGTTTGACCTTCACTAACGGCGGTAATTAGACCGTCATTGTTAACAATCGCAATATCTGGATTTGTAGAATTAAATAAAATTGTCAAATTTGCGATACCGGAAACAATTGGTACAATCATTGCTGTTGCTTCAACATTAAGCAAAAAACTATCGAGTTCAACCGAAAGGGTTGGTATGACCGAATTTCCCTTATCATTTCCCTCATCACTTATATATTTATTGCATCCACACAACACCAAAAAGAAAAGAATAATCATAATAAAATATTGATGATACCTTCTCATGCTTTAATCCCTTTTTCTAATATATTTTTCTTTTATATTATATCAAACGGTCAAACTTTATTCAAGTTAAGCAAAAAGTTAAGAGTCTAAATAAACTCTTAACTATTTTCGCGGCATTACTTCATTTAAAATTTTTAAATTATATCGCATTAATGAAAAATAATCTTCTTTCTTTTCTTCCTTGGCGGTAATTGTCCCTAAATGATGAAGTTGTCTCTTATCCTTAACTGTTAAGTTTAATCCAAGAAGATATGCTTCAATAATTGACGATTCCATTTCATTTTTGGTTGTACAAATATATTTGATTCCTAATGCCTGAGCCTGTTCTATTTTCTCTTTCATTTCAACAGGAGATATATCTGGACTGTCATTATGATTTCTTAGTTTAATTCGATTAATTCCATATCGTAATTGCCAATAGGCATATGCATCATGATCAACCATAATCGTTTTATTGATAATGGTTTCATCGCTTAAAACATCCTTGAAATCTTCATCTAGATCCTTTAATCTGCTTTTCAAATTATTACAATTTTCTTTAAACAAAGTAACATCGGTCGGTTCAACATTCAAATATTCAATAATATTTTCCAATATTGTTTCAGCTATTATTTGCATATTAATCGGATCAAGCCAGACATGTGGATCATAAAAAACTTGCCCGTCATTACTGGGGTCATAGCCTTCATGATAATGATCACTATTTAATTCAATTAAAGTTAGATTATCAGCTAATGAAATGGTTAGTACATCGGATAAAACCGTATCCTTAGATTTTTCAATTACAGGTTCGAGTCCCAAGCCGATATAAAATATTATTTTGCTTTTGGATAAACTGATAATTTCCGATGGCGAAACATCATAATCGTGAACATCTTTCCCCCGCGGATATACAGCTTTAACTTTATATTTATTACCGACAATTTCTTTAACCAAAAATTCAATCGGGTAAATACTGGCATAGATATCAACTTCTTCGGGAATACCGTCACAGCCGCTAAAAAAAGGAATAATTACTATAAAAAGGAATATCAGTAATTTTCTTTTCATACTATCACCTCTTGCTATATACTATTTTGCTTCCTCAATGTTTCCTCTTGGTTTTCTAATTTTTTTTTAGATATCTTTTTCCATATTGCTTTACTAATCTTTATTAATAAAAATAATAATTCTCTTGGATAAATAAGTTCAATCAGCCAATTTTTAATAGTTTTATAAATTTTCCCAAAACCGTAATTAATACGAGAGAGGTCTTTATATAAATTATTCCGAAGAAAAAAATAATAAGTAAGCACACCCAAAAAAAAGAAACTAAAAGTATAAATTGATATCATCCCTTCGCTTACCCGAAAAGCATATAGGCAAGAAATGGCTACCAACCCAAGCCAATACAATAACTGAACAATATACCCAACTAACGTTTTAACATTCCAACGTTTTAAATAATAATGCAGAATATCGTAAGTAATCGCCAAAAATATTCCAAACAATAAAAAATATACTATATAAATAATTTGATTTTTGAATGTAATCATTTAAATAACTTAGCAAGAAAGCCTTTGGACTTGGTTGAACGGTCTTTATTCAAGTACTCCATTAAATATATTTTACCGATAATAATTAATATTTCTTTTTCAATATCAAGATGCTTCATTTCTAAATCTGTACCGCGAACAACCATTTTTCCAAGTACCGTATCTAAATAAAACTCATTACTGTTAAGGCTTTCTATCTTCTTCACACCGGTTATTTGTAAATCACTACGATTTTTCAAAATGATTTCTTGGCTTGTCAATTCTTGATTCATATAATCCACCTCAATAGATTATATGCCTGCCGGAATTGATTTATTATATTAAATCCGAGAAATGACTTTCCCAATCAAGATACGTTATAAAGCGAATGCCGTAAGCTGATTCTTTATAACTTAAGATTGCTATTTCACTTTCATTGAGATATTTCTGAATTTTATCGATAGTCGGATAAATCAAAACCAATTTGACCCCGTTTAAATCCTTACGTAAAAAATCTTTCAACTCATCCAGATAGCGCTGACGAGAATAACCTCGCCCCGGTCGCCCCCGAACGCCACCATATGTTAAATTCCATGTATCCTTACTGTTAACAGTAATTGCTGCATTTAACGGAACGTATATCGCCTTAATATAAAACTTCTTTTCATTGGTTTCAATTATATAATCATAAATGGTTCTTTTTGCAATTACCATTCGATAGCTTTTTTTGTCGCAAAAGCGAGTTAAAGTCGCAATAACTTTCTTTTTTCGATAAACTGAAAAGATAGAATTAATTAAAGTAAACAAAAACAGAATAATTCCAATGACGATTAACCATCGCCATTTTGTTAATATTGTTGTTAAATATATCATCATTATCATCACAAATATTATAAACGATTAGAGCTAAGAAGTCAATTTTTATATTTTAATACTAATATATAATTAATGATAATTATTTTATTATTTAAAATACAAAATGTGATATAATAACCCCAAGGAGTTGTCTTAAAATGTTTGGAAATGTCTTGATTATTCTTAATATACTGTTATTGTGTATAAACCTAACCATAGCCGTTGTGCTTTTTATATTATTTACGAATTTGCTCAAAGAACGAATTAATGAAAAAATCATCCAATATCGGGACTTTAATCAGATTGCTAAAAAAAATGGGACCGTTTTTGTCGGCGATTCTTTAACTGAATTTTATCATGTCCATGAATTCTTCCACAGCCATCATATCTACAATCGCGGTATTGCTAGCGATACAACACGTGGGGTATTGGCTCGACTGAATTCCAATGTAATTTCACTTATGCCCAAGATGATTTTTCTTCAAATCGGTACCAATGATTTCAACAAGCCCCATGCAGTTGATTATATCACCAATAATATAAAACTAATTATCGAAAAAATAAAAGCGGAATTGCCTGAAACTAAAATTTATCTTATATCTTTATATCCGATTAACCCGAAAATTAAATTTCTCGGCCGAATAAGCACTTACCCTCGGAAAAACAAAAAAATCGATCATGTCAATAACTTACTTAAAGATTATGCCGAGAATAATGATATTACTTACATTGATATTAACGGTGAACTAAAAGATGAAAAGGGAAATTTACGTGCTGAATACACAATGGATGGATTGCATATTACCTATTCCGGTTATCAACTTATTACCAATATACTTAAAAAACATCTTGATAAATTTGACGAATAAATTATCATTTATTTTTTTATTGATTTATGTTATAATACATTAAAGTATAAATTGAAAGGATTAACGCTAAATGGACAACAATATAAATAATCTAACCGATCAAGAACTGGTGCGACGTCAAAAAATGAATGATTTGAGAGCAAAAGGGATTGATCCGTTTGGTGGTGCTTTTAAACGAACAACTAATTCATTTGAATTAAAAACTAAATTTGAAGATTGCACTAAAGAAAAACTAGAGGGATTACATTATCCGGCAATAGTTGCCGGTCGAATAATGACCAAAAGAAGCAAAGGAAAAGCCGGCTTTATGCATCTCCAAGACCGATACGGTCAAATTCAAATTTACTGTCGAAGCGATCATTTAAGTTCGGATGAATACGACTTGTTTTTAAAAAGCGACATTGGTGATATCGTCGGTATCGAAGGAATTGTTATAAGAACCAATACCGGTGAAATTACCGTAAAAGCAACAAAATACACTCATCTTACGAAAGCTCTACGGCCATTACCGGAAAAATACCACGGCTTACAAGATGTTGAGGAAGCAAGAAGAAGACGTTATGTTGATTTAATAATGAACGAAAGCTCCCGGAAAATCGCTTATTTACGATCAAAAATCATTAGAGCATTTCAAAAGTTTTTCGACAGTAAGGGATTTGTTGAAGTGGAAACACCGATTCTTCAAGCCATTTTAGGCGGTGCCAATGCTCGTCCGTTTATAACTCACCATAATGCTTTGGATATGAATTTTTATTTACGAATTGCCACTGAACTTCATTTAAAAAGATTAATTGTCGGCGGGATGGAGGCCGTTTATGAAATCGGCCGACTTTTCCGCAATGAAGGCATGGACTCTTCACACAATCCAGAATTCACCTCTGTCGAGGCTTATTTAGCTTACTCGGATATGGAAGGTATGATGAATCTGGTCGAAGAGTGTTTCCGGTTTGTTGCAAGAGAAGTATTAAATAACTGTGTTATCGAATATCAAGGTCAAACCATCGATTTAGCAAAAAACTTTAAACGTATTCATATGGTCGATGCAATTAAAGAAGCAACCGGCCTTGATTTTTATAATGTAAAATCAGATGAAGAAGCCTTAATGCTG
>JALOBF010000021.1 GCA_023228385.1 Bacilli bacterium | reverse complement strand
ATACATTTCTACTTCTTCATCGGAAAGAGGAGTAAATTTCAATTTGTTTTTTGCTTCTTTGATAATATCGTCATCCGTTAAATTGTCGATAAGAAAGTGCAATATTTTTGGGTTTTGCATTTTACTGATGATAAACTCAATAATATCTGGATGCCAATCGGCAAGCATTATCATTTGCGCGCCCCTTCTAGAGCCACCCTGTTCAACTAGATGGGTTAATTGTGAAAGATCGTGCAACCAACTGACAGCGCCGCTTGATTTACCGCCGACTCCTTTAGCTAAGGAATTTTTTGGGCGCAAGGATGAACCATTAGTGCCGACACCGCCCCCACGCGACATAATTTCCATAACTTTTTGCCGGTGAATACTAATTCCTCCGCGCGAATCATGAACAAAAGGCATAACAAAACAGTTAAAATAAGTTACTGCCGTTTGCGAACCGGCCCCGAATAAGATACGTCCGGCCGGGACCAGGTTTAAGTTGCTTAGCTCATAATAAAAATTTTGAAATGTTTCAATAGTTTCACCGAGTCCTAAATTATTTGCTACCCGATGGCAAATTTGCTCATAAAAAAGTTCCAACGGCTTATCAATTACATTAAGACCCCGCCGGATTAAACCATCGCTTTCTGCGGCTGTGCAGATACCGATATATTCCGGTTCTAACTTTATATAAGCATAATCCTCCTCAATTCTTTCGATATAACCGATACCCCGGGTTGGAAATTTAGGATCATCTTTAATGACACATAATACTAAATCCCCGGCGGAAAGTGAAATATGATTGATATCTTTTTGCGAATAGCGGTCTAGCATAACTAAACGCGATACTCCTTCAAACGTAGTATGCATGTGATCGTCGATTAAAAAAAGATGGGGGAAATATATTTTAATATCATTATTTAATTTATTGATTAATTCTTTGGAAAATATCGGTTTACCCATATCGCATATGCCTTTCTTAAAATTCTTTTTAATTATACTATAAATCGACATAAAAAAAAAGTATTAAATCAATGAAAATAATTTTCATCCACTCATATAATGGTATTAGAATATTTATATTGTTGAGGTGAAGTGTTGACTTATTGCTTTTCAGATCATTGTATAAGAATGCTCGAAATAATCGAGGACGAAAAAAAGCGTTTTGGTGTGGCCGGCAGCGAACTGCTGCTTTTAGCAATCGCAAAAAGCGCGAACTCTGCCTGTAAATTTATTTTAAACGAATATGGAGTTAACGGATACAGTTTGGAAAATGAGTTGGATCGAATCATAATTCTAAGGAAAAAAAGTAAAGAAGGAGAATATACATCAAAATTTGATGAAATAATAAAAAACGCGAATGCCGTTGCGGCGTATGAAGGAAGTAAATATATTTTTGATGAACATTTATTTTATGCTCTTTTGACAACATCGGCGTCTACGGCATTACATATTCTAAAAAAAATGGGTATTGATATTGATGATTTAATTGAAGAAGTAAATAACATTTATAGTTTCACTCCCTCCGGTGAATTAAACAAAAACTATTTAATTAATATAACCAAAGAAGCAAAACTTAACCGCTTAAATCCCTTCATAGGTCGTCATCAGATAATCGATAAAATTATCAGGATTTTATCAAAAAAACAAAAAAACAACCCAATGTTGATTGGGAGTGCCGGCGTTGGTAAAAGTGCTTTGGTAGAAGGGGTTACCATGCGTTTTTTGGATATAAATCCTGGAGTTAATATTTATCGGCTTGATTTGGGTATGATTATTGCCGGGACTAAATACCGTGGCGATTTAGAAGAAAGAATGCTTGAAGTTATCGAAAAAATTAAAAATCCCAATTCGATTGTATTTATCGATGAAATCCATAACATCGTTGGCTCAGGTTCAAGTGAAGGAACACTTGATATTGCTAATATATTAAAGCCGATTTTGGCTCGTTCGGAAATTAAATGCATTGGTGCAACCACTTTAGAAGAATATTATCGTTATATCGAGAAAGATAAAGCCTTGTCGCGACGTTTTCAGAATGTGTTTGTCGATGAGGCATCGCCGGGTGAAGCCTATGAAATCATCAAAGGGATTGCTCCTAAATATGAAGAATATCATCATGTAAAATATAACGATAGTATTCTTAAGTATATTATTGACTCATCAAATTTTTTAACAAATCGGAAATTACCCGATAAAGCGATTGACATTCTTGATGAGGCCGGACTGCTTTGTAATTTAAACGAGCGTGTTTATGTTACCCGTAATGATGTTGATAAAATCGTTTATGAGAATTTAGGCATTGATTATGATAAAATCAAAGAAAATTTACATATGATAAAAAACTATTATTTTTTAGATAAATATTATAATCAATATTTTATGAATCTCGGCATCAGAAAAACAATTGTTAATGTTCAAACCGCAGATGCATATGTTGATTTGTTTATTGAAGATTTGCATCAAGTTTTTTGGATTAAAGATGAAATGATTTTGACGTTGGATTTAGGTAAATTCACGGAAGGACACTTTACTTCATCTTTAATCGGTTCGCCGGCTGGTTATGTCGGTTACGAAGACGGCGGTATTTTAACCGAACATGTTCTGAAGTTTCCGCTCGCAGTTATAATCGTGAAAAATTATTCGATTGCCAATAACGCTATTATAAAACAAATGGATGCTGTTTTACGTGACGGGAAAATTGTTGATTCCAAAGGACGAACAATTTCGTTTCAAAATTGCTTTTTTGTTTTTCTGGAAGAGGAAAAAAACAAAGCAATTGGGTTTATTATGAGTGAAGAAAAGAATAATAAAATTAATCCTTATATTGATGAAGTGCTTTATCCCATTGAAAAGAGCATGTTTTATCAAGAGAAGCTTAATGATATTTTAAATAAGATGAGTAAATACAATTATAATATCACTGTCGATATAAAATCAATTGATTATAGTATTTATCATCAATTAATTAAAGAGTTAAGTAATTTTGATAATTTTCGACCTAACAAAAAATATATTTTTAAAATGAACAAAAATAAAACACTTGTGAAAACGGCAAAACGAAGTTAAATGCTTCGTTTTTATTATTCTCATAAATTATATATCAATTTATAACAATCTTTGATATAATATAAATAAAGTGTGTCCTGTGATTGTTAACTTAATTCACTTAAATACTTTGATCATATTTTGAAAGAATTAAGAAAACAGTGTCAGAATTACACACGGGAGCAAATCTATAATAAAATTAATAAAGAATGGGATATTCCTAAACCTGGATTAGATATCAATCTGTTGGATTATACCTATTCTTGATTATATAAAATAAAGCCGTGTGCCTTGTTAGCGCGTACACGGTTAGTAAGCAGGGTTACTGTTAAAAAATACAATTAATCTCATAATATATTCAAGGTGAGCCGATGATTAGCATTAGTCGAAAAAACTTACAATTAAAAGATATTTTTGCAGCTGATAGTTATTTAGAGTTGGGTAATATTAATTATGATGTTTTAGTTAGATTACTAAACTATGAAATGGTCAGTTATGAAGATATTACATATTTTCCGATTCAAAAGCAGGGAATCGGCAGTAGCGATATTAAGGATGAAATCTTAAGAAAAAAACTACCCTTTTTGTTTTTTGCTAATATAAATCGGAAAAATCGAAATTTTCAGTTATTTATTACTTATGGGTTATTATCAATAAAAGATAAAAAAAATCGAGAAATTTTTTCTCCTGTTATTTTAATCCCGGTTAATCTATATTTTGAAACTGATAAAATCTTCTTTCAACAAATTGCTAAACCGATTGAAAATCAAGTGTTAATCGGGTATTTAAATAAAACCAAAAATATAAGCATATCTGTAACCGATAAACTTGATAGAATCTCTGATTTTGATCATTTTTGTTTCTATTTAGAAAGAACTGTTGGTGCTGATTTGCATTTGGAAAACTATCTTACTTATGCCTCGATAATTCCCGATAAAATTAAAATCAGAAACAGCAAATTTCAAAGGTTTGTGGAAACGGGCGATTATTTATATGATAAATTATTTGATAAAGATAAAAAAGACATTTATTATATTACTAATTTAAATCAGATGCAACGGTATGCCGTTCATAGTGCTAATAATGGTGGAAATATTGTTATCTCCGGACGACACGGTACCGGAAAAACAACATCTTTAATCAATATTGCCGTTAACGCCATTAATCAAGGAAAACGTGTATTATATGTTTCCAATATGGATGAAACCTTAGAATGGGTATATAAGTATTTTTTAGAAAATAATTTACATCAATATGTAACAAAACTATATCAATCCTTTGCTAGTTTTCATCAAAAAGAAACAATTGTATCGGAAAGCGAAGAAGGAGAAGGGAAAGATGATTTTTCACTTTTATTTAATAACTATCGGTTTATAGAAAACTTTCAGAAAGCGATTAGCAATCGAATCCTTGATTATCGTTTTATTGAAGTAGTAAATGAATTACTTTTATTATCGATATCAGAAGTAAAAATGCTTCCTATTGATGATTTATCGAATATATATAAGTTTGAATTTTTAGAAATTATAAAAGCTTTAGAAACAATTCAAGCTAGTTTAGAACATATTGAAAATTTTAAAGATAGTATATGGAAGGACATTCCTATATTTAATAACATTAAATATCCCAATCAAATTATTGCTTTGATTTACCAAGTAGAACAATGTTTTAAAATCTTAGAATCTGAAAAAATAATATTGGAAAACGAATTTGGTTTTCAAGAAATTAGAAATTATGCATATCTAAAAGGAACGATTCATAAGTTTATGAATTTGCATGTTGATCAAATTCCGTCTTCATGGATAGATCCAAAAGTTTTTGAAGAAGCAAAAGAAAAATATCGGGAATTAAAAAATGATATTTATCAGTTTCAGGAAGAAGAATATTTATTGAATATTCGCTATGATAAAATAGAATCTTTGGATGTTAAAACTGAAATCGATTATATTTTGGGAGATTTTTTTAACTCCGATGAACTAAATTTAATCAATGATATTTTAGAAAATCGCGAAGACATTACTGGTAAATTAAATCGGGCTGAATTGCAATGTGACATTTATAAAAAGTCAATCAATAAAATTAAATATTTGCTTAATTGGCAATTTACCGTTGATAATAATATTCTAGACGAGATTACACGATTGGAAGAAGTATTAAAAGAAATCGAATTTAATCGAACTATAATTAATGTCATTATTAAAAACCGGTTTACGGGTGTTTTTAATGAAGCGCGCGATTTAACAAAAAAAATAGTATCCGCTCAAACGGAAATAAAAGGTTTTGTCCGCGTTTTCTCTAAAAAAGATGTAGACGATTTAGCAGGAGCGATTGTTGCGCTTGAAAACTATCGCAACGATCGGCCTATTAAACGAAGTGATTATCGGTTATTTTCTAATTTAAAGGAAAAAGACCGGGGGCAATATATAAGAATTACCAAAATAGCTAAACGATTTAAGGATTTGCGCGATGGAATAAACGAGTTGCAAAATCGATTTTTTGAACTTACAGGATATAAATACAGTTTTGATGCTCTTTATCAAATGAATTATCTTAATCTTTATTTTTGCAGCATTAAAAACCCGATGATTAGAAGTAAAATCGCTAAGTTTTTAAATCGCGTTGTTGACGGTGATGTTTATAAAAATTTTCGGCGAACATTTACTTTATTTTCGCAATCATATATTAAACTAAATGAATATTATGAAATTTTGGCCGGATATAAAGTGATCTCAGGTGAGAAAAATTTTTCATTTCGAATTGAAGAGATCAAAAGAGCTAATGATTATATATTGAGACTTTTTGCCTCAAACGATCGTTTAATAATGATTCATCGAAATTATAAAGGCAAATATATAGCTGCTGAAGAATACTATAAAATTAATAATGCTTTAGATTCTATTTCTAAAAAAAGAAAAAAATTACAAGAGCATAAGTTATATCGCGATTTATTTGAAAATCATTATCGGGGAATTCAAACCAATATCAATCATCTCGCGCGATTGATGCAAAACTATAAATTATATACGGAATGTTTTATAAATAATGAAGAGATGGTCAAAAGTTTAAAAAGTGAAACCTATGCAGAAATTAAAAAACATTTAATTGTTTGCCAAGAAGAAACCGATCGGTTAAATGAAATTTTTAAGTTATATTTTAAAATATTTCGGGATGGTGTTTCCCGATATTATTATAATGATTTTAAAGGCAATCTTAATTATTTAGAAAAGCTCTTAAATGCAAAAGAAGAATTGATTACTTATTTAACAATCACAGATAATTTTGCCGTTTTAAATAAATATAAGCTTTCAAAACTAATTAACTACATTATAAATGAATCTCATAATAATTCCTTTGTTACTGACTTTAAGTATACTTATTATTCAATGCTAAAAGCAATGCATTTAGAGGAAACGCCTTATCTTCAAAACTATCATGAACTTTCGGATTATTTAGAAAGCATTTATCAAGATGAATGCCGTAAGATTGTATTTAATCATAAAACGGTTATTCAAAACATTCGTAAAAACAGCGGTTCTAAATATAGTGTTTATGGCATTAAAAATCTTGATTATAATGCTTTTATTAAGCGAACTGAGGGAATTAAACATTTGTTTCTATCTTCTTCTCTTATGGTTAATTTATTTATTAATGTTAGGTTATTTGACTTGGTAATTATTGATGATGCTCATTTATTAAGTGCCGAAGAATATAAAAGCGCTTTGGAAGGATATCAAGTTGTAATTGCCGGTGAACAGCAACTACAGAGTGCAGTAACTTATAACCTTATTGCCCGAATCCGCTCTAATAAGATGAATCAGTTTAATTATCGTTTCCCCCCAACGCCTTTGAACATATTGTCGCATTTACCGGGACTTCAGGGGCAGTTTTACAATGGATTTTATGATAATTTTGGCATTGATGTTAAAAATGAAAATCTACTCGACTTGATTTCCAATTTATTACAGGAATCGGATAATTGTAAAATAAATGTCTTTATATCATCTTATACAACGCAAAGAAAAATATATGATGAATTGGCTGAATATTTATTAAAGAAAGATTACACCGCAAATGAAATCCTTAAATTATTTACTGAATACATAAATATTTCCTGTCTTTCGCTAGCGTATATGTATGATGCTGAATTTAATATTTTATATCTGGAAGATTATTATGAAATAGATCAAGAGCATTTAGTTTTGGATATGATTGATAATATGCTTTTATGTCGAAAACGGGCGATAATATATGATCATCTTGATCGTCTAAATCAAAATATTAATTCTCAGTTTATGAAAAAGTTAAATTCAATTATTAATAATAAATTTACTTTTAAAAAGTCTTTTTCATCTTTCTTGTTGCAGCAAATTGCTGAAAAATTAGAAAAACAGAAGTTTATCGTTTATAGTTCTAGCGAATTAAATCTTATAGTAAGAGATAAAGGCAAGCTTTATGGTGTTTTGTTATTTTGGGATGTAGACAAAGCTAATTTTGATATATTAAATGATTATCGTGACATTTATGTTTTAAACAATAATAATAATTTTAAAACAATTATTATTTGGTCAATGGAACCATCGGTTGATATTATTGTAGAAAGGATTGTTAAGGAGATAAACAATGGCTAAACGTGGTGATAAAAAAAGATTTATGGAATTTGTTAAATGTGTAAAACAAGATCCGCACCGCTATTTTTATATTAAAAGTACATTAATAAAATTAAAAGAATCTGAAGTTGATATAAATACTCAAGTATATGGCGGTGCGACATTGCTTCATGTTGCCCTTAAAATAAATAACCTTAAATTGTTTAATCTTTTTATTAAATCCGGAGTAAATATTAATTTAGCCAATGAATCGGGAGAAACGCCGCTTCATCGCGCAGTTTTAGAAAATAAGATAAATTTTATTAAAAGTTTGATAAATCAAAAATGCGATCTTAATATGGGGGCAGAATTAGAGCAAACACCGCTTCATTTGGCAGTTATTAATGGGAATTTAGATATAGTTAAATATTTGATTGACCACGGTGCTGAAATCATGGTTTTGGATGAAATAAATAACTTGCCGATTGATTATGCAATTGATGAAAAAGATGTAAAGATTATTAAATACTTTCTTACAAAACTAGATGTAGATGATACGAGACTACAAAAAATAAAGAATATTTTACAGGAAGCAGGTGAAACTAGTGTTTGATTTTAGTCGTTTGATAGAGAACGTTAGAGAATATACAAAAAATTATTCTGCTTGGGGAATAATTCGTTTGACCTTGGATGTATTACTAGTTATTGCTTTTTTCTATATGCTATATAGAATATTGCGCACAAGAGCCCAAGGATATCGCATCTTTCTTTTGATTTTTATAATTGTAATGATTTATTTAGTTAGTTTTATTTTTCAATTATCAATATTTTTGAAATTGTTGGAATATGTTTTTTTCTGGAGTTTAGGAATATTTATAATAGTTTATAATCAGGAAATTAGACACGCACTTGATCAATTTTTTATCCCACCAAAAATTAATTCCACTTATTCATCAAAACAAGAAAAAATGGCGATAATCAATGTTTTAAATAACACGGTAGATTTTCTATCTAAGAGAAAAATGGGAGCTTTAATAACGATTGAACGTGAAGATAATCTAAATATTTATATTGAAAAAGCGATTATAATAAAGGCTGTTGTTTCTCAAGAGTTATTGACAACAATATTTACTCCAGGCACTGCTTGCCACGATGGTGCGGTAATTATCAGAAAAAACATAATTATGTGTGCCGGAGCATATTTTCCTTCAACCGATAAGTATGATGTTCCCAAATTTCTCGGCACTAGGCATCGGGCCGCAATTGGTATATCGGAAAGATCAGATGCTTTGACTAT
Source organism: Bacilli bacterium (assembly GCA_023228385.1). Lineage (GTDB taxonomy): Bacteria > Bacillota_I > Bacilli_A > ML615J-28 > CAG-698 > UBA3946. The sequence continues at coordinate 8,767 of JALOBF010000021.1, read as the reverse complement.
TGTTGTGTCTGAAGAAACCGGCAATATCTCGGTAGCGATTGATGGAATTATTCATCTAAAATTAACTCGAGAAGCGTTGGAAGAAATGCTGGAACGCCATTTAAATAATAAATAAAACACTTAAAAACACATCCATCATCGAATTTATTTTGGTGATGGCCTTTTTTTAATTTTATTAATCTAAGAAATGCAATTAAAAAAGGATGATTCAATATTTTATGATAGTGTCAATTTGTTTTGGGTAAACCCAAAATAGAAAAAAATGGTGATTATTCTGTTTCCCACCATCTTTTACTGTTTTATGAATTGGATAATTTGCAAAAAAGGTGAGTCTCCGTTATAATTGAAGCACAAAATCAAAATAGAAAGGAGACTCACATGTATATGTTATCACAAAACAATCAAAACGTAAAGAAGGAAAATAAGTTCATTCCGCTTCCGGACCTTATAACTAAATGTAAAGATTACTCGAAGGAACTAACTAGGAAAACACTGGTTGATTTTTTCCGAGCGATTGATAAGCAATTTTTCGATTCGAAAATACGGAAAGAAAACTTTGAAAGCCATGGACGTTTAAAAAGAAGTTGGATAACTTCAATCGGTGAGATTAAATTTAAAAGACGTTATTATGTCCCCAAAGACAAACAAAAATATTCTAACTTTTTCTTTGTTGACAGCTATTTTAATCTACCTAAATACGCTCGACTCACTCCGGATGCTATACTAGCTATAACCAACATGGCCGTAGATGTTAATGCTACATATGCCGCAGATAATGCATTGTGGGACACAAAAATATCTAGACAAACTGTTAGCAATATCTTAAGAAAATTCACTCCTATAAAAGATGATTTACCTGTGATGCCGGAGATTATTGAAGAACATAATCAATCCGCAGAAACAGTATATATCGAGCTTGATGAAGCTCATTGTAATCTTCAAAACGGAAGGAATATCATTGCTAATTTAGGTTTGATTCATACTGGGCATATTCACACTGATTATGCTTGTAAACGGAAGCAACTTGAAAATAAGCACTATTTTGGTGGTTTAAACGTTGACACGAGCACTTTTAACGATAGAATCTATGATTATATATCTAAACGCTATAATCTAAGCGATCTAAAATATGCCTTTGTAAGCGGTGATGGCGCTAAATGGATCAACAGTGTTTCAGAGAAATTAAAGAGGTGTTTAAGCGGATATGATGTTAAAGTAATTCAGGTGCTGGATAAATTCCATCTGAGAAAAAGGTTGACAACAATCTTCTCAGGCAACAGAAAGTTAATCAGATATTTTTTAAAAAACACGAATAAACTAACTGAAGAAAAATTTATTGAAATTGCTTATGAATTTTATAAAAACAATCCGGATCATAAATGCAATGAAACCAGTTTTTATTATCATGTTAATTACATTTGTAATAACTTTGAATTTATAAAGAATCAAAAGCATCATGAATATAAAGCACCTTGTAGTATGGAAGGCCATGTGTCGCATGTGCTAGCTTCGAGGCTGACGTCAAGGCCTAAGGGATTCTCAAGAGAAACATTAGAAACAATGGTTCAGTTATTGGTATTAAAAGCAAACTTGCATGAGTTAACTGTTAAAGATCTTTATGCCTGGAAAAACTATAAAGTTGAAGTACCAATCCGTATTAAGAGAAATGCTTCTTACAGAAGATATAAGCGAAATTACGACTTTAATGTTCATCTTGAAATATCAAATTCAAATAATACTAAGATGAGAGATTGTATTAGAAGGATTGCTTCACCACGATGGTTTTATAGCTAAAAAAACGCGGCGTCAATTATTAGGGACCACCTTATATCCTATTTACCCATAAATATTTTACACTACCACAAGCAAAAATACGGAAATATGGTAATTTTAAGCTGCACCTGGAATTAGATAGAGATTAGTGATATAATATGATTAAAAAAGAGAAGGTTGGTTGATTACTATGGCTTTTAATAAACCTTTTTGCCGCAGCAACACTTTTTCATATAAATGGGATACCCCACAGTTATCGAGAGAGCATCCGGCGATTATTCCTTTTTCCGTTGCCGATTCGGATTATCCAACGGCGCGGACGATTGTAAAAGCGATTAAACGGCGCTGTTGCCACGGAGCTTTCGGTTATACATACGTGGATGACGGGTTTCGCGATACGGTTGTGTCCTGGGTCGGACGGCATTATGGTTATCGGATTAAACCGGATTGGGTTTTAACTTCACCCGGGGTTGTAAGTGCTTTATACTGGTCGGTTCATGCCTATACCGCTCCCGGCGATACGGTTGTTATTCAGCCGCCGGTATATCGTCCTTTCTACCAGGTTGTGACTAATGCCGGACGCATCCTGGCCTTAAATCGATTGAAAGATTTGGGCACTAAATACGAAATCGATTATAATGATTTGGAGGATAAATTTAAATCCGGTGCCAAAATGATGATTTTATGCAGTCCGCATAATCCGGTTGGTCGGGTTTGGACGAAGCCTGAACTTGAGCGCTTGGTTAATCTTGCGAAAAAATATAATGTTACTTTGGTCAGCGATGAAATTCATTGCGATTTTATTTTGTTCGGTAATCGTTTTACTTCGCTCGGTGCCTATGTTCCCGATTATAAAAAAATCATAGTATTATTTGCTCCAAGCAAAACTTTCAACATCGCCGGTTTGGATTTAGCCTGCGTGATTGCGCCCGATGATGTTATGCGAAAAGAACTCGTTACTATTTTTTCCGAAAACTTTATTTCGGCCAGCAATCCGTTAAGCATTGCCGCCGCCCGGGCCGCATTTTCAAAATCCGATCAATGGCTTTCTCGCCAAATTATTCACCTTGAAAACAATATTCAATATTTATATGGATTTTTTCAGAAAAACATACCGGAAGCGGTTCTATATAAAATTGAAGGGACATATCTTGTATGGATTAAAATATCATTTTTAGAAAAACCAGCGGATCAAGTTACGGCTGAACTTATCGATTACGGCATTGCGGTTAATTCCGGGGCCATGTACGGTTCGGCCTACAGTGATTATATCAGATTTAATGTGGCTTGCTGTCATCGCCAGTTAAAAAAAGGGTTGGAAAAGTTTTACCGATATGCAGAGGATAATAAAAATGAAAAATTACGAAATCGATGATGTTAAAAAGTTGGGAAGGGAAGAAAACGTCAGGTATTTAAAGCTTCAGTTTACCGATATGCTCGGTACCATTAAAAGCGTGGAGGTCCCTTTTTCCCGATTCGACGATGTTGTGGCCAATCGGATTGTTTTTGACGGGTCCAGCATTGAAGGTTTTGTCCGGATTAAAGAAACCGATATGCATCTTCATCCCGATTTATCAACATTTCTTATTTTGCCGCTTGAAACCAGTGACTACGGAAAAGTGGCCCGAATTATTTGCGATGTCCATCTCCCCGACGGTTCTCCTTTTATCGGAGATCCGCGCAACAATTTAAAAAGAGTTCTTAATGAAATTAAAAATCTAGGATTCGGGGATCTTAATATCGGTTTGGAACCGGAGTTTTATTTGTTTAAACCCAATGATAAAGGTGATATTGCGCCTTTATATTCCGATCAGGGCAGTTATTTTGATTTGGCGCCGCTCGACGGTTGCCAATTGTTGCGCCGCGATATTGTTTTAGAATTAGAAAAAATCGGTTTTGCGGTTGAAACTTCTCATCATGAAGTCGGTCCCGGTCAAAACGAGATTAATTTTCATTTTTCATCGGCACTGGCCGCTTGCGATAATGTTCAAACTTTTAAACAAATTGTAAAACAGACAGCACGAAAACACGGGCTTTTTGCCAGTTTTATGCCGAAGCCGGTGACGGGCATACCTGGAAACGGAATGCACTTTAATTGCTCATTGACCGATAATGCGGGTCGCAATCTTTTTTTTGATTCCGAAGCACCGAAAGGATTAAGTCCGCTTGCCTTAAAATGGATTAGCGGTATTATTTATTATGCTCGGGAGTTAACGCTGATTACCAATCCGATAGTCAACTCCTATAAACGATTAATCTCCGGTTATGAGGCCCCCGGCTATATTTGTTGGAGTGACTCCAACCGGAGTGCTATGATAAGGATTCCGACCGCGCGCGGTGCGCAAACCCGGACCGAAATCCGTAACGTCGATTGCGCCGCCAATCCTTATTTGGTTGCCGCGGCTGTTTTGGCGGCCGGAATTGAAGGTATCGTATCCGATATTGAACTTATCCCGCCGGTTGATGACAATATTTATGCGATGAGTGATGAAGTGCGCTGTGTGAATGGGATTAAAAATCTGCCTGAAAACCTTAAAGAAGCGATTTGCGAATTCAGCCGAAGTGCATTAATGAAGAAAACTTTAGGCGAGCATATTTTTCAAAAATATATGATCGCCAAGAAAGCGGAGTGGGAACAATATCGAATTTTAGTTCATCCTTGGGAACTTGAGCATTATCTTTAAACGCCTCTTACCGGGCTTTTTTTATTGCATATCCTTAATTTTTATATTATAATAGAAACAGAAGGTGAAGCCGATGCGTGAAGTGGGCGAAAATATTAAATATAATGAAACCAAACAAGAGCTGGAAAACGTAAAAGATTATTTTACGGAAATATACAAAGAATATGAGGATTTGTTGAAAGAAAGCAAGCATATTTACCGTAAATATTGTTTTTTATTTGGTGAGGCTTATTACCAAAGGTATCAGTCATATCTGCTTTGTTTACGATTAAAAAGGAAATTGGAATTATATCAAACTTATATCAATCGCCAAGAAGAAATAAATTATCAAGAAGCGGAAGCAATACTTGACAAGGAAATGTTTGAACATTTTGACAAGCTTAGGGAAATTCTAATTGATTATGTTGACGCGTCACTTTATTTTCGTAGTAAACGCCTTTCCGGCGAAGAGACAAAAGAATTAAAACGAATTTATTACAAAATCGCAAAACGGATTCATCCCGACATTACCGGTGAGTTTACCGAGGCGCAGAAAGATTTATGGGAGAAAACCTTAAATGCCTATCAACACAATGATTTGGAAGTGATGCGGGAATGCGAATTTTTATTAGAAAATCTGGTCGATGTTGGCCGCTCTCCTTCAACACTTGATGCGATGAAAGCAGAAATCAACCGATTTTATAAAGAAATTGAAGGGTATAAGTTAAAAAGTCAAAAGATAATCAACAGTTTTCCTTATAATCAAAGCAGTTTACTTTTTGATGAAGATTATATCGAAAATGAATTAAATAAATTAACGGCGGAAAATATCGCCTATAAGGAAAAAGCGGAAGAATATCTGGAGATATTGGAAAATATGATGCCCACTTCCGAAAAGGAAATATGCTAGGAGGAGTATATGGATATTAAAAAGAAATCGACCGATATAATTTTTATCGGCGAATTGCCGGCGATCCCTTCCCCCCATCAACGCGATATCTTTTTGTTTAGTACCTATATTGCCGGAACATCTCATATTGAGAATATTGATGAGATTGCGGCTGAATTTTCTGATGATGAAGTTTTTTCTTTTTATCGGGAACCGGATAATTTGCATGACAATAAAGCTATTATGATTAAAAACAATCATGGTGATAAAGTCGGATATGTTCCTCAGGCTGATAATTTGATTTTTTCGCGGCTGATGGATAACGGTAAACTATTATTTGGGAAACTGACTAACCATCAAGTTCGGGGGAAATGGCATAAAATTGATATTGATATTTATCTGCGGGATTAGGCTATGCAAAAACTAACCGATTTAATTGTTAACAGTGACCGCCCGGTAGTAATCGCTTCGGCTCCGGTTATTAAAAAACTGGTTAAGGCCTTGGCTCATTACAAGACGCTGATTAACATCAGTTATAAGACTTTTAAGGAAGCGACCGATGATATACTTGGTTCATGGCGACCGGAAGCAAGAATTCGTTTGCGCTCCGATCTTAACATTTCCCCGGAGTACGCTGAAATCTTACTGAAAAATAGTTTGTTGGCGCAACCCGGCATTAATCGTAAAATCGATGAACTGGTTACGATCCGCCAAACTTACAACGCTTATTTGGATTATCAGGAACTGACGTTGAACCTTTATCGGGGCCGGACCGTCGTTATTGTCGGTGATTATTATACCGATGATTCATTTAATCAAGCCCGCAATATTATCAGTCGGATAGCCGCGGTTGTGTCTTATCTGCCCGCCGGCTTTGTTTATAAAAAGATACCGATATATCGTTTTTCCGATTATAAAGAAGAGATTCTTTATTTGGGTTATGAAGTTGCTTCGCTTTTAAATCAAGGGATAGCCCCTGAAAAAATAAAAATTCATCGTTTACCGTCTTCGTATCGGCCTTATTTTAATGAGGTCTTTACTTTGCTCGGCATTGAATATACAATGGTAAACGAACAATCATTAAGCGAATATGAAGTGGTCAAAAGGATTTGTGCTGATTTGGCCGAGCGTTTTGACGAGCCGTTATATGAAGCTTTTGCCGCCGTTCTTGCGCCTTATAATAATGGCGAAAACCCGGTAATTGCCGCACTGATTAATGTTTTTAATCGTTATCTTGTTTTTGATTATCGTCTCGGCGCGATTTATCAGGATTTATGTTATACCCTTACCCAAAAAAAACTTCCGGTTGCGGATTATCAAGGGGTTGTCCGGATTACCGATTTACCAAATGAAATTGAAGACGGGGATGATTATTTATTTATTCCGGCCTTAAATCAAGATATCTTTCCCCGAGCCTGTTTAAATGACGATTATCTTGACGATGATGAAAAGAGAATTTTAGGTTTGATTCCGTCGCGGTCAATAAACAGCCGGGAAAAAGCAAAAGTCCTTGATTTGATTAATCGGGCCAATCGGATTTACTTATCATATCCCCGATATGCCGCCGAAGGCAAAATGGCAAAATCGTCTGTTATTGCCGACTTAAAGTTACGCCATCAAATCACCGAAAAGGATTATCCTTTTTCTTATAATATTAGTTATTCCCGTTCTCTTGATATTATTCGTTTAGGTAAATGTCTTGATTTATATTATAAATATGATATAAAGGAAGAACCGCTTTATACTTTACTCGCAGCTTATCCCGATCACTCCTATCGGAGTTATAAAAGCAACTTTACCGGTTTAACTCCGGAATTTTATCAGGAAATATTACCTTCCCCCCTGATTCTTTCTTACACTTCGCTTGATAAATATTATAAATGCGGTTTTTTGTTTTATTTGGAAAAAATTTTAAAAATAAATCGTATCGGTAATGAAGCGGCTTTATATATCGGTAATCTTTTTCATTATTGCTTGGAAAAGATTTTTCAGGAACAAGCGTTATCCACCGGTTTTGATCAATTATTAGATGATGCGATTAGTACTTTTTTAGAAGAAAATAATAAAATCTTAACGAAAAAAGAAGAGTATTTTCTTAAGAAATATCGTTTTGTTTTAAAAAAACTGTACGGAATTTTAAGTTTGCAGAAAGAAAACAGTGATTTTACGGTTTACGGATTGGAGAAAGATTTTAGTATACCCTTAGGCGACGGAATCATTTTAAAAGGAAAGATCGATAAAATAATGACCGCTGCCATCAACGGTAAACCGTATGCGATGGTGCTTGATTATAAAAGCGGCAATCTTGATTTGGATTTAAACCGAGTTTTTTATGGGCTTAATATGCAATTGGCACTTTATTTTTATTTTCTTAACAATTCCGCTGACGATAAATTTAATTTTGCCGGTGCTTACCTGCAAAGAGTGTTACCCAATTCGGTTTTCCCTCGGGTTGAAGGCAAAACTTATGAAGAACAATGGGAAGAGTTTTTCCGTCTATATGGTTACAGTAATATAAACCCGGAAATTTTACGACATATCGACCATAATTATGATACTAACGAACAAAAATTTTTAGCCGGGATTCGCGTCAACAAAGACGGCTCGTTTCACCGCAGTGATTTATCGAAGTTGTTATCGGATGAGGAGTTTACGCGTTTAACCGATCTTGTTGCGGATAAAATTAATAATGCTAAATCATCGCTGCTTGCCGCCTCATTTCCGATTAATCCCAAAAAATTAGGCAGTTATGACAGCTGCAGTTACTGCCCTTATCGGGATATTTGTTTTCGCGAGGAATCTGATTACCAAGAACTAAAGACATATCGAAATTTTGAATTTATCCGGGAGGAAATATGATACCGGCCAAACCTAAAGATGTTATTTGGAGCGACGAGCAATGGCGTGCCATTCATGAGCACGGTTGTGATATTTTAATCAATGCCGGTGCCGGCAGCGGGAAAACTGCGGTACTGACGGAAAGAATTATTGAAATAATAAAAAAGGGCATCGATATTGACCGTTTAATTGTGCTGACCTTTACGAAGGCCGCTGCCGCCGAAATGAAAGAACGGTTACGCCGTCGGTTGCAGAAAGAAGTTGCATCCGGGGCGGCCCAGCTAAATGCGGCCCTTGAAGGACTCGATCAGGCAGCAATCCAGACTTTTGACAGTTTCACTTTAAGTCTCGTCCGCCGTTATCATTATTTGCTCGGTGTCGATCGTTCAATTAATATCGGTGATCAAGTTATTTTTAATCTTAAGAAAAAACAGGTTATTTCTGAAGTGTTTGCCGAGTTATACTGTGAAGAAAACACCGCTTTTCATAATTTAATCGATCTTTTTGCCATAAAAAACGATACGGCGGTCGAAGATTATATTTATACAATTGATGAAAAATTGGAAATGTTAGCCGATAAAGATAAGTTTTTGCTTACTTATCT
>JALOBF010000158.1 GCA_023228385.1 Bacilli bacterium | reverse complement strand
AAATATTATGGAAAATGAAAGTATTTTCATGAAAATCCTTTCATAACATTTTCATCTCAAAATATGGTATACTATATATAGATTGAAAGGAGGGAGATATATGACATTGATTCTGTTTTTTATTGGGATCGTTACGGTTTTTGGTTTTGCCGCTATGCAACTGGGGCGGGTTATCGCTGAAATTGATCGCTATTACGAAAATGCCAAAGACATTGAGAACAGTTGCACAATTGAAGATTATAAGTTTTCCGTGCGTTGGTAAAAACTTATAAAACCGAAAATTAACACATTAATTTGTGAGTATATATATATATGGAAATATTCCTTAATTAACAAATAACCGTAAAATCGTTGTTTGTTTTTTTATGAAAGTATTTTCATCAAAAATGTTTTCGTTTTCATCTTTATTTTTAATATATAATAGCTTATAATCTATATAGGAAGCGAAAATAAATTCTCTTTTAAAAGATATTAATAACCACTAAAAATCATCGTACCTAATCTTCATATCTCCTCTTTTCTTACATCAGGTACAATTTCTTAACTCCCATCAGTTCTCACAAATATATTCGCTTCCCAAATAAAATGATATTCTCCCGGAATGTCATTTTTTCTTTTTTAAAAAAAAAATTATTGAAATCACCGCATGCTTATGGTATAATGTATCTGTCTAATTATAAACTGAAGAGAGGGAAGTAAAACTGCGAACCGGCCTTCCAGAGAGTTTGACAATGGTGAAAGTCAGATAGGTATCGCCGCAGCAAATGGACCCTTGAGGGCGGGGTGAAGCAACAGTAGCCTTGGCCGGATTTGCCTCCGTTAACGGGCATAGATGTGACTGCATCGAAAAAGAGGTTATCAAACGATAACAATAAAGGTGGCACCGCAGGTAATACACTTGTCCTTTAATGCGTTTTAATACGCGTTAAAGGATTTTTTTATTAAAACGGAAAGGAAGAATCGGTATGAAAACTATTGATTACAATAACTATGCCCGGCATTACCCCGACAGCGAGGGCTATTTCGGTAAATACGGAGGTAAGTATCTACCCGGCGATTTACAGGAGGCGTTTCTGGAAGCGGAGGCCGCTTATCAGACCATAAGTAAAACGGAAAAATTTATATCCGAACTTGCAAAAATTCAAAAAGAATTTCAAGGGCGACCGACGCCGCTTTATCACTGCGCCCGGCTTTCCGACCTGCTTGGCAATCGTCTCCAAATTTATTTAAAGCGGGAAGATCTGAACCATACCGGGGCCCATAAATTAAATCACTGTATGGGGGAAGGCTTGCTGGCCAAATATATGGGGAAAAAACGTTTGATTGCGGAAACGGGTGCCGGCCAACACGGCGTAGCGGTAGCCACTGCCGCCGCTTATTTCGGTTTGGATTGTGAAATCCATATGGGGGAAATCGATATTGTTAAACAGGCTCCCAATGTTGCAAAGATGAAAATTCTCGGCGCTAAAGTTATTCCCGTCACTTTTGGCGGGAAAACTTTAAAGGAAGCGGTCGATTCCGCTTTTGAGAGTTATCTAAAAAACCATCATGATTCATTATATTGTATCGGTTCGGCGGTCGGACCCCATCCTTTTCCGATGATGGTTCGGGATTTTCAAGCCGTAATCGGAAGAGAAGCAAGAGAACAATTCATAGAGAGACTCGGACGCCTTCCTGATACAATAACCGCTTGTGTCGGGGGCGGAAGCAATAGTATTGGTCTTTTCTTTTCGTTTCTCGCCGACCCAGTTAAAATTGTCGGGATCGAGCCTTTAGGCAGCGGACCAAAAAAAGGCGAGCATGCGGCCACTCTTACTTATGGCCGCCCAGGGATTCTACACGGATTTAAGTCGATTGTCTTGCAAGACGATAGCGACCTCGCCGCACCGGTCCATTCCATCGCGAGCGGTCTCGATTATCCTTCGGTCGGACCGGAACATGCTTTTCTTAAAGAAGTGGGGCGCGTTGAATACGATACCGTCAATGATCAGGCGGCACTGGAAGCCTTTTTCTTCCTTTCGCGAACCGAAGGCATTATTCCAGCTTTAGAAAGTGCCCACGCTTTGGCTTACGCAATTCGCAGAGCACGCAACAGCAATCATCATGAAACCATTCTTGTTAATTTATCCGGTCGCGGTGATAAAGACGTTGATTATATTATCGAAAAATACGGTACTGAGTACAAAATAAAACGCTGACTTTCGTCAACGCCTCTTTTAAAGCCCAATTAGGGCTTTTTTTTAATCGATTTTCAAATATTTACGCGGTTCTTCGCCACTTTTTAACTTAGGTACCGTAATATTTAAGGTTCCATTATCATAACGAGCTTTAATATTTTCTTCCTTAATATTTCCGATATAAAAACTTCGGGAACAAGTGCCCAAATATCTTTCCCGATGAACATACTTACCCTGAACATCAGTTTCATCTTTTGCTTCTTCTTTTGTTGCATAAACCGTTAAATAATTGTCACCGACATGTATTTTAATATCATTTTTATTGAAACCGGGGACATCCATCTTAATAACATAATCTTTTTCGGTTTCGATAATATCGGTTTTCATTCTTTGCATATTTTTACCGAATTTTGTAGTTGGGAAATCAAACCACGTGTCAAAAAACGGATCATCAAGCCACCAATTTAAATCTTTTCCTTCTTTTGCAATCGGCGTTAGCTTCATTTACATTCCTCCTTTTAATTTTATTATTAACTTCCATTATAATTTTATTCATAAGAAGGTTTAAATGTTACTTGTTGTATAAATCAAAGTTTTTAGGACGGGTTTTACAAGCATACACGTTGCTTTTGATTAAACCCTTAATAGTTTATTCCATTAACTATTTGATTTTTTTTGCTGGGCGGGCGCCAATGTTAGAAGAATAGACAATGGTGTTTCGGGTGTAACCGTACTGCTGACACTGTTTGCGAAGTAAAAACTGTCGTTGCCAGACTACGAAGTCACCAAAAACCGTTTCCATAGTTTGATAATGATGTCAACATGTAAGCACCTACTGCCTCTTGCATAATCAGATGCAATTGCACAGCTTGCTGCTGAAGTGCAAAATCCATATGCTGAATAATTAGCTTCCTGATATGTGAGTAAGTACACTTTATCGTTGGTATAATTTGAAGTATAAGGGTTTTTATCAATACTTGCTGTTGTTGAGCTCTATTATCTACAAAGGTGGTTTGAACTGATAACCCAATGTATGAATTATATCATGATGGAGTACAGCATGAGTTTTATTACAGTTCCGGCATTTAAGCCTGAGAACCCTAACACTAATTTTGTCTTTTAGGAAGGAGTTAACAACTAATATAGCTACATATAAAAACCTTGTATAAAATCCATGCAAATAAAAACGCCCAACACAGTTACACTTTGGGCAGGT
>JALOBF010000157.1 GCA_023228385.1 Bacilli bacterium | reverse complement strand
TCAGAAATATCAGATGACTCCGATATCGGCTGTTCCCCTTGTTTCTTTATATTTTCATCCTTGTTTTGTTTCTCGGGCGCGGCCGAGTCGTTTTTGCTATTCTTATTATCATCGGTTTTAGTATCATCAGAATTGTTTTTTGAACTCTCATCTTTTTTTTCTGTTTTTTCGGCCGGACTTTCCGTTTGCACCGTTGTTGTTTTTTCACCGCTGAGCGATACACCTTCGCTGTTTATAGCGTTTTTTGTCTCTTTAGTCAATCCCATTATTTTTTTAAAAAAGTTCATAAATATCACCATTTATATTATTATGGTGCTTTTTAGCCATATTTAAACAGTATATTTTGCCGATTCCGATTTATTTTAATAAATTATATTGTTATTTTGGAAGCCAAAATTTTCTTGACTTTAAATCAAATTTCCCTTATAATATAATAGTATAATTAACAAGCGATAGATTGATATAATCTTTTATTTTGTTAATCCTAAAAGGACGTATTTCTTGCGTTAAAGAATTATCGCAGTTACAGCGATTATGGAATATTTCGTCCTTAGAAGATATCTTTTAAGGCTTTTTCTTTTTTTAGGAGGAATTATGATTTATCAAAAGGTTAAAGGGATGCTCGATTATATTGAAAACGAAGCCGATAAATTCCGTTATATTGAAAAATGCGTAACCGATGAAATCAAAAAACATGGATTTCGTGAAATTATTACCCCGATTTTGGAGAACACCGAAGTTTTTGTTCACAGTGTCGGCGATGAATCCGATATTGTAACCAAAGAAATGTATACTTTTTTTGATAAAGGCAATCGCAGTTTAACACTGCGCCCCGAGGGGACGGCTCCGGTAGCTCGCAGTTATATTGAAAATAAATTATATAGTCGCCCGTCCTTAACAAAACTGTATTATTTCGGACCGATGTTTCGCTATGAGCGACCGCAAGCCGGTCGCTATCGCCAATTTTATCAGTTTGGAGTTGAAGCCTTTGGCGACTCTTCGCCCTTACTTGACGGTGATTTAATTTATAGCGGTTACAAAATTTTTGAACGTTTGGGGATTAAAGATATTGTTTTAAAAATAAACTCCATCGGTGATTTTTTATCACGTGAAGCATATGCGATAAAATTACGTCAATATTTTTTTTCATATCGCGACCGTTTATGCGAAGATTGCCAACGCCGTCTTGAGAAAAACCCTTTGCGCATTCTTGACTGTAAAGTTGACCGTAATCAACCGTATTTCAGGACAGCCCCGAAAATTAGTGATTCCTTAACTCCCGCTTCGCGGGCATATTTTCAAAAGGCATTGGATTACCTTACGCTTTTGGGCGTTAGCTATGAAATCGATTATAATCTTGTCCGGGGGCTTGACTATTACACAGAAATTGTTTTTGAATATATTTATCAAGGCGACGATGATTTTAAGGGTCTTGCCATCTGTGCCGGCGGTAAATATTCTAATTTAATAAGCGACTTTGGCGGGCCTGATATTCCCGGTATCGGGTATGCCTTTGGGCTTGAAAGAATAATGGCCCTAATGGATCGGCAAAATCTCTTTCCGGCCCTAGATTCCGGTGCCGATATTGTTATCATCGCTTTGGATGAGCTTTCTAAAGAACACTCATTATACCTTGCCAACATCCTTCGCAACCGGGGATATCGGACCGAAATCGATTATTATCATACGACTTTAAAACCGCAATTTCGCTTTGCCGAGCGCTTAAATGCTTTATTTATTATAATTATCGGTGAAGAAGAAAGAATAAATAAGTCTATAACCATCAAAAATACAAAAAGAAAAACTCAAGAAACAATTAAAGAAGAAAAATTACTAGATTACCTGAAGGAGCATTAAAAATGAGAACCGTATTTAATTATGAACTGCGTATTGAAGACGTCGGAAGACATGTTACATTGGTTGGTTGGGTGGCAAAACGGCGCCATCTTGGCGGACTGATATTTGTTGATTTGCGCGATCGAACCGGTATCACTCAAATCGTCTGTAAACCTGACAACCCTAATTATTCGCTTTTAGAAGAAGTGAAAAACGAATATGTTTTACAGGTCAGCGGCACAGTGATCGAACGTGAAAGTAAAAACAAAAATTTATTAACCGGAGATATTGAGGTTGAAGTCGAAGCAGTTAGAGTTTTAAACGAAGCCAAACAACCGCCGATGATTATTGCCGATGAAACCGACGCCTTAGAAGAAGTGCGGATGAAATACCGCTATCTTGATTTGCGGCGGCCGCTAATGCAGAAAAATTTATTTACCCGCTATCAAGTGGCCCGGTCAATCCGTAATTTTTTTGACAATCACGGCTTTATTGATGTGGAAACACCGGTTATCGGTAAATCTACCCCGGAGGGAGCAAGAGATTATTTGATACCGTCGCGGCTTCATCCCGGAAAGTTTTATGCTTTGCCGCAATCGCCGCAACTTTATAAACAGTTATTAATGATAAGCGGTTTTGAACGATACTATCAGATAGTAAAATGCTTTCGTGACGAGGACTTCCGCGCCGACCGGCAAATGGAATTTACGCAAGTTGATATCGAAATGAGTTTTGTTGACGAGGAAGATGTTTATAATACAATCGAAAAACTCTTTTTGCATGTAATGAAAGAAGTTAAAGGAATAGACTTAGAATTGCCCTTGCCGCGGCTTACTTATTTGGAGGCCATCGATAAATACGGCACGGATAAACCCGACACCCGGTTTGACATGCCCCTTGTTACCGTTAATAATCTTTTTAAAGATACCGATTTTTCCATTTTTCGGACTGTTTTGGCTGAAGGCGGTATCATTAAAGCTATCAATGTAAAGGAAGGAGCCCAGTTTTCCCGTAAAACCATCGATGCTTATGGCGAAGATCTTAAAAAATATAAAGCCAAAGGTTTATTTTGGGCTAAATATGAAAATAATAGATTCAGCGGACCGTTGGCTAAATATCTCGAAGATATTGCTGATGAGTTAAAAGATACTCTTCAAGTAGAAAACAAAGATTTGATTCTCATTGTCGCCGCCGATAAAAAGACCGCTCCGGCGGCCCTCGGTTATTTACGGAGTCGATTGGGAAAAGAATTGGGTTTAATAAATAATAATTTATATAATTTCCTTTGGATTACCGATTGGCCGGCTTTTGAATATGATGAGGAAGAAAAACGGTATGTTGCCGCTCATCATCCTTTTACCGCCGTTAAAGATGAAGATATCGATAAAATCTTAACCGAACCCGAAGCTTGTTTCGCCAAGTGTTATGATTTAGTCTTAAACGGTTATGAACTTGGCAGCGGTTCGATTCGTATTCATAATCAAAAAATTCAATCTGATGTTTTTAGAACAATCGGTTTAACCGATGAAGAAATCGAAGATAAATTCGGCTTTTTTGTTGAAGCCTTAAAA
>JALOBF010000156.1 GCA_023228385.1 Bacilli bacterium | reverse complement strand
ACACTATCTAAATAAAAAATTCAATTGAAATATTTTTAATTTTATAGTATAATAAACACGATACAAGTTATGGGGAGCTTCACCGGAGGCTGAGAGGTTGCATAACGGCAACGACCCTTAAACCTGATCTAGGTAATGCTAGCGTAGGAAAAACTTAGCTTTTTTCTTTAGCATTCCTAAAGAATTTTTTTATTTGGAGGGAAGCAAATGAAAAACAAAAATTTACGATTTATTGCCGAAATCGGTATCTTTACCGCACTTGGCTTGATTTTGGATTTTATGTCCGGATTGTATTCGAAACCGCTTTTTCCAAAAGGCGGTTCAATTTCAATCGCAATGGTACCGATTTTTATTATAGCCTTTCGTTGGGGCTTAAAAGGAGGTTTAACCATTGGTTTTTTAATCGGTTCATTACAAGTAATATATAGTTCGGTGTTCGGATATGGGCTTACCTGGACCGTACTTGTTTTGACTATTTTATTGGATTATATTTTGGCCTATACGGCCGTCGGATTAGCCGGTGTTTACACAAATAAAATAAAAAATTCGACGGAAATGGCGAGCAAACTTTATTATATTACTAACGGTATTCTTTTGGCCGGGGTAGTTCGTACGGTATTACATATTGTCGCCGGATGGTTTTTCTATCGAGAGTGGGTTCCTGATTTTATCAAAGAAAATCATGTTTGGTATTATTGGTCAATTATCTATAATCTCGGATATATGGTACCGTCGATATTATTATGTATTCTGGTAACAAGAGAGATTGTTAAACGTCATCATGAAAAGTTATTAAATCCTGATGTCTTTATGTTAAATAATATAAAGTAGAAAAACTATCTACACTCAGTTTTCCCTTTATCAAACTGTACGGGCCCCATTAAGGCATCTGGCTTACCAATTATGGATTATAATTGGATTGAACGATAATAAACTGCAAACCTCATATCGTTTACAATTTTTCTTTTAGTTTCTGCCGGTATTTCCTGCTGTTTTCTTTGATTTTGGTGGTTTTTCGTTCAATATATTGCGCGATTAGGTAAAATCGACAAAGTAAAGTGATCCTTATTAAAGCCTTTCAAATTTCGTCTTATGCATCGCAGCTTCAAGACCTAGACTTTCAATAAATTTCTTCGCTATGGTTCCTGATTTTTGAATTTCTGTTTCCGTTTTAGCGAACAGCAGAAAATCATCGGCAAATCTTACAAACTTGATTCCCGCTTTTTCAAGTTCCCAATCAAGTTCATTAGGATAGATATTACTAAGCATCGGACTGATGACTTCGCCTTTAATTCGTTTTGTTAATTATGACGCAATATCAGTTGACGATAAATACCTAATTAGCAAAATGACTAAAGCCCGGTAATACTATCGTCAATCCAACTGCCATTCGCCAAAAAACCTCATCCAATTAAGATGAGGTTTTATTTCTTAAAGTAATAATAATCGACGGCATACAAGTAGTCAATCGGCGGTGTATACCCTTGCGGAACAAGAATTCCGATCTCTTTCGCCAATACCAGCGAGATACTTTGTTCCCGGGTTTTATCGTAATAAAATTCATTAAAATCATTAATGTCAATTATATATATTTCATCGACCTTTTTATAATAAATAATAATAAAAGCAATGCCGCCGTGTTCAGTTGTTTTTGTTAGATGTTCGATTTGATGCGGGAAAATATGTTTAAAGGCGAAGCGAAGATTATTGGTTTCTTTTGCCTCATAATCGATATATTTACCGCGATAAATGCCGTTATAATCGGTTGTCGACGGGGTGCGGTAAAACGCCTCAACAATTCTCGCCTTGTTTCGGGACGGATATTCAACCTTTACGACTTGAATCGGAGTCGGTTTTTTATATATTATCGCCCGGTTGTGAATACGGTAATATTCATTAGTAATATTTAAGGCATTTTCAAATAGCATTCCTTGGGTTTTTATTTTTGTCGGTTTCAGATGATTTAAGCCGGGATCAGGATATTTGGTTTTCATTTTATCACCATTATAATTATAACATATAAATCATCAAAATTATATGAAAAATGTAACAAATTCACCACTAGGCACATAGTCTACGCTGGGGGTGGATTGATGATATTGATTATTAATAACAAAGATAAATTATTGGATATTGAAGCTGATCCGAGATTAATTGTTTTTGAAGATTTATGTAAAATTAAAAAGTTTAATCAGGAGCCATATGTAATTTTATTATTAGATGTTGAAATTGATAAGGCTGGAATTCTTTCCGGTTACGTTTATTTATTTGAGGAACTCTTTATTACGCTTGATATTGTTGCTGTTATTTCTACGAAACACAGCAAAAAACTGCAGGAGTTATGTCAATATTATAAAATACCTTTAATAAATACCGATTAAATTTATATTTTCTGAAAATTAAAAAACTTGCCTTTTTCCATCATTTAAGGTAAAATAAATATAAAGGAATAAAATATATGGATAAAAAGATATTACGGGAAAGACAGAATAGAATAAGAAATTTTTCAATAATAGCTCATATCGATCACGGCAAAAGTACTTTAGCCGATCGTATTCTTGAACTCACCGAATCGGTCGATAAAAGGATGATGAAAGATCAAGTTCTGGATATGATGGATTTAGAAAGAGAACGGGGAATAACGATTAAACTTAATACCGTGGAAATAAACTATCGGGCAGAAGACGGTAATGAATATATTCTAAATTTAATCGATACGCCGGGGCATGTTGATTTTACATATGAGGTCTCACGTTCTTTAGCCGCCTGCGAGGGAGCGATTTTGGTTATCGATGCCACCCAAGGTATTCAAGCCCAAACTTTGGCTAATCTTTATCTCGCCCTGGATAATGATTTAGAAATCATACCGGTTATCAATAAAATCGATCTTCCGAATGCTAACACCGATAAAGTTAAAAAAGAAATAGAAGAGGTTATCGGAATTGATGCCGGTGAAGCCGTTCTCGCAAGTGCCAAAACCGGACAAGGGGTAAAAGAGATTCTTGAAAAAATCATTAAGATGATTCCGGCGCCTCAAGGTGATGCTGCCGCTCCTTTGCAAGCTTTAATATTTGATTCGTATTATGACCAATACCGAGGCGTTATCCCTTTGATTCGTATTATCAACGGAATGATTACCAAGGGAGATATTATTTATATGATGTCAACCGGAGCCGAATATGAAGTTGTAGAAGTCGGTATTTATCATCCGGCGGAAGTAAAACGGGACTTTTTAGTCGCCGGCGATGTCGGTTATTTGGTAGCTTCGATTAAAGATATTAAAGATGTTCGTGTCGGCGATACAGTTACCCATGCGCAGCGTAAAACGGACAAGCCGCTGCCCGGATATCGTAAACTAACTCCGATGGTATATTGCGGACTTTTTCCGACTGACACAACCCGATATGAAGAATTAAAAGAAGCATTGGAAAAAATATCATTGAATGATGCATCCCTGATA
>JALOBF010000155.1 GCA_023228385.1 Bacilli bacterium | reverse complement strand
ATCCAATCTTACGGTTTTAATAAATTTACCGAAAAATTCAGGTTCCTCATAAAATCCAGTCGCTTTTTCGGTAAATTTATTAAAACCGTAAGATTGGATGATTAAATTATGTTCGGTTTGTGTCATCGGTGATTTAGATTTCGATTCGTCGATTAGCATATAAGCATATCCGGTTTTAACATAGACATGAGCGGTTTCGGCACCGCTAAGTTTATACATCAAAGATTCAATTTCTTCATCAGCAAAATTATATATCAACTCCGCCGTTAACTGTTCCGTTCCGGTATTAGCTTCGATTTTCACATAACCATGATTGGACTCGGAATAAGTGGCATTTGTGTTTTTTAGTAAATTTTGTAATTGAACAGGTGTATATTCTGGTAAAGCCGGAGCAACAACCTCAATATCATATTTAGTTGAACCTACCTTTTCAACTTCAACACTAATGGTAACCGTTCCAACCTCAACACCGGTTACATTTCCTTCCTGATCAACAGCAGCAATCAAATCATTGCTTGAAGACCATTTAACTATCGGATTTCGATAGTTGGTTTCTACTTCTAAGGTGATGGTTTGCCCTTTTTCGACTGTGTCGGGACCAACTATCTTGACAGTGTATTTTTTACAGCCGATTAGAGATATCGCCAACAATGCTGTTATTAAAAAAGAAACAATTCTCTTCATAGATTACCTCTCTTTTCTCTCTCTTTTCTGGTATTCCTACTTTATTATACTAAAAATCAAACCCTGATTCAAGGCTTTTTTATTTTATATCAAAAAGTTTACGGGGATTATGAATAAATAATCGCTTTGCTTCATCATCAGAAAAATTAAGGGCGACTGTCTGATAAGCAAGAGCAAGGTCATTTGTGCGACAAGCATGAACATCACTGCCTACCAAATCTACAAGACCGTCTTTTATCATGCGGAAACTTAGTTTTTTTAACTTGCGTCCGGATTCTCCGGTTAAGGAATTGCTGTTTATCTGATATAATATCGGATATTTTTTAAAAGATAAGACATCAGAATAAGTTAAATAATGATAACGTTCAATATGAGCTATTATAATTTTATAATTTAAAACAGCACAACTGTAAAACAACTCATCATAATCTTTTATTGGCTCAAAAAACGGTAATTCAAGCAAAAGATAAGGTGTATTATTTATCGTTAATAATTGATCGTCTTGTAAATATTTTATAATTTGCGGATGATAAGCAATTTCCTGACCAAGATATAAATTAACTTTATAGTTTTTTTGGATTTCAGTTTTAAACGAGATGAAAAAATCCAAATATTCCTGTTTGGTTAATCGGGGCATACCGACTCTTAAGACATGAGGAGTAAGAATAATGTTTTCTACCCCCATTGCCAATTCCTCTTCAATCATCCGGCAAGAGTCATTAAACGAATCGGATCCGTCGTCGACAAAAGGTAAAATATGTGTGTGAATGTCGACCATTGAATTCCTCATTTATTACTATATGTATATTTATAGGTATGGTATTTGCCGTATTTTCTGATTTTTTTTGAGGTATTACTTAATAAAATGCCGGCAATCGGGATATTGGATTCCCGCATCAAACGGATTGCCTCTTTAGTTGCGCTTTTTTTCGTCATACGCTGATTAATAACAAATATTGAAGTATCACAAATCTCGCCGATGATTAAACTGTCAGTAACTAATAATAACGGTGGACAATCAAGAATAATATAATCATAATCTTGGCGTAACTTCGCAATTAAGTCTTTAAACTTTTCGCTTCGTAATATCACATGAGGAAAGGGCACAGAATCGCCGGCATTAATAACAGCAAAATTATATTTTGTAGGTTTAACCAATGTCTTGTAATCAATATTGCCGACGAGATAATTAGTAAGCCCGTCGGTATTAACAAGCCCGGTAATACGATGAACACGAGGCTTACGTAAATCACAATCAACCAAAACAACTTTATGACCCAATTCACTATAAACCGCTGCAATATTGGCCGCACTGGTCGTTTTATGTTCCCCCGCTAATGAAGAAGTAATTTGAATAACGCGCGGTTCATCATCGATTTTGGAATATTTTAAATTAATCGGAATTTTTCGGAAGCTTTCCGCATAAATGGAGTCTGGTTTTGTAGCGACGATAATAGAATTGTTATCTTCCAATCCGTTATTCTTAAATAATTTTGTTAATTTATTCATTTTCATCAGTTACACCATCCATCAGCGGAATCATCGCGATAACCGGCAAGCGTAAAGTATTTTCAACATCCTTTTCGCTTTGGTAAATATTACTGAATTGTTCTTTTAGTATTACAAAAACAACTCCAACAATAGCGCCTAATAAGAAGCTAATAATCAGATTCAATGTTTTATTTGGTGAAGAAGGTCCTTGATGGGGATTAATTACCGGACGATTAATCGGTTTAACTGTTTCCGTGGCAAATTTTAAACTTTCCGGATTTTCCTTATCGAGGTTGAAGCGATACGCCAATTCATCGGCAATTGCAATAACCATTTTTTGCGCTACCACCGGGTCAGTATCCTCATATATTATTTTAACTGATGTTGAATCTCCGATTGCCGATGTGGAAAGATGTTTTTCAACTTTTTTCCATGAATAATCAATGCCCAATTCTTCTTGCTTCTTGTCTAAAACGGTTTGAATAACATCTTGATACTTAACGTATTCGCGTACATTATTAACAACTTGACGGGCCGTCATCGCCTTGGAACTATCTGTTCCAGAGGTTTCCGGATCATGTTCAATATGGATCAGGATATCAATTGATGATTTATACATGGGCTTAACAATATAAAAAGTATACAATCCCCCCAATAAAAGGAAAAGAAATATTGTTAAAAAGAGCCACAAAAAATTATTTTTTATTATATACCATAATTCAATTAATGTGAATCCCTCTTCAATTCTTTCTGTCAAATTTACTTGTTTCTCATCCATTTCCTTGATTTCTCCATTTTTTTATTATCTAATTATATCACAAATTATTCGTTTTTACAAGAAAATTTTTAATACCATTTAGGATAATCGACAAATTCTTTAAAATCATTTTTATAAGGATGAACAAATGAAAGATAATAGGAATGAAGCATTAAACGATTACCCCCAAACCCATATAGTCGATCGCCAATTACCGGATGAGAAAGAGCCGCCATATGAAGTCTAATCTGGTGGGTACGACCGGTTTTTAATTTAAGTTCAACTATCCCGTTTCTATCCTGAACCGCAAGCAAACGATACTCGGTAATGGCCTTTCGTCCCGTAGCATCAATCATTCGTTTTATCCGATGACTAGAATCGCGGGCAATCGGCAAATCAACAATTCCCGAAATTGCCGGAATGCCGCTAACAATCGCCAGATATTTTCTTTCAAGCGGTATCGACGAAAGTAAATGATGCGTATGTCCTTCTTTTGCCACCAGCATCAGTCCGGATGTGGCATAATCAAGCCGA
>JALOBF010000011.1 GCA_023228385.1 Bacilli bacterium | reverse complement strand
AGATGCTGGAACTGATGGCAAAGAAGTAACATTCCAAGTAAGTGAAGGTTTTATTCAGTGGCAATATATAGGAGAATCTGCCTGGACCAATCTAGTGGAACTTTCAACCTTAATAGGGCCTAAGGGAGATGCTGGAACTGATGGCAAAGAAGTAACATTCCAAGTAAGTGAAGGTTTTATTCAGTGGCAATATGTAGGAGAATCTACATGGACAAACCTTATTGAAATAGCGACACTTATAGGTAAACAAGGTGTTGGGATTTTAGAAACAAAGATCAATGAATTCGGCGAACTTATTGTCATCTATACAGATGAAACACAAGTTAATTTAGGTATACCTATTGTTTTATATACAGTTCAGTTTAAAGACTATAATGGCAATATACTTGATGTTCAAAGAGTAGCTTTCAAGCAAAGTGCTACTGCACCATTTGACCCTACAAGAACCGGTTACACTTTTAGTGGTTGGAGTGATGATTATAGCTCAATAACAAGCGACTTAATAGTATTTGCCACTTACAATGAAAACACATATTCAGTTTCATTTGAATCAAATGGCGGTACAGCCTATGAAACAATTAATAATGTATCACACGACTCAATAATTATATTACCAATACCTGAAAAAGAAGGCTATCAATTTAAAGGGTGGTATTTAAATAATAATATAAATGCTAGTCCATTTTATGAAGATAGTAGAATAACAAGAAACTTAATACTTTATGCACGATGGGAAATCAAAGAACATCTTGTTACTTTTGTAAATGACGACAATAGTATTTTGTTTGCTCAGTATATTAAACATGGTACAAGCATCATTGCACCATCAAATCCAAGTAAAGAAGGCTACACTTTTATTGGATGGGACAAAGAATTTAATCAAATTACAAATGAACTAATTATTAGAGCTTTGTATACTATAAATTTTTATGATGTTAATTTTGATGTTGCCGGAGGCCATCCAATACCAAGTATATCGGCTTCCTATCAATCCTTAATCACATTACCAAGCCCAACAAAAGAAAGTTATGTATTCTTACGATGGGAATTAGAGGGAACTACCTTTGATGAATTAACACCAATAATCAATGATATAACATTGTTGGCTGTTTGGACACCTTATGTGGAATATCAAATTACTTTTGATACTCAAGGTGGAGATCTATTAGAAAATCAAATAGTACCAACTTATTCAATAGTTAAAAGCTTACCAAGCCCAACAAAAGTTGACTATGTTTTTGATGGTTGGCTCCTTAATGATGTTTTAATAGAAACTCCATTTGAATATACTTATAATCAAGACATTACTTTAGTGGCAAAATGGAAAGGACTATCAGATGGTATTGAATTTGAAATTATTAATAGCGAAGCCATTATTCTTTCTTATATCGGTAGTGAAACAAATATAGTTATCCCTGATACTATTGAAGGTTCACCAGTAACTACTATTGCAGCCAATGCCTTCAAAAACAATCAGACTTTAGAGAACATTGCTTTAGGAAGCTATGTTGCAACAATTGGTGATTATGCATTTTCTAATATCGTATCTTTAAAAAGTTTAGTTTTACCTAATCAAGCAAAAACAATCGGGGTAGGAATTTTAAAAGATTCCAACTCTTTTGAAACTTTAACTTTATCTAGTGAAGCTCCATATGATTTAAAGTATTATTTTGGAAATGATATTAATTTTGTTCCCACTTCATTTTATAAGATTAAATATGCGAATGGAGGAACCTTTATTAATAACATATTATTTAATGAGGATATGAAAGGTGCTACATTAGAGCTAGCAACAGATTTAACAAGTATTACAAATAACCAATTTGAAGAATCAGTTTATTTAACAAGTATAATTATTCCTGAGGGTGTAACAAGCATAGGGTTTTCTGCATTTATAGGTTGCACAAGTTTAACAAGCATCACGATTCCTGAGAGTGTAACAATTATAGGAGATGGTGCATTCTCTTTCTGCACAAGTTTACCAAGCATCATGATTCCTGATGGTGTAACAAGTATAGGGGGTTCTGTATTCGATTATTGCGCAAGTTTAACAAGCATCACGATTCCTAAGGGTGTAACAAGTATAGGGTCTTCTGCATTCCGTAATTGCTTAAGTTTAACAAGCATCACGATTCCTGAGGGTGTAACAAGTATAGGGTCTTTTGCATTCCGTAATTGCTTAAGTTTAACAAGCATCACGATTCCTGAGGGTGTAACAAGTATAGGGGATGCTGCATTTGAAGGTTACAAAAGTTTAACAATTTATGTTAAAGCTACCTCAAAACCTGCTGGATGGGATACAAATTGGAATTATTCAAATAGACCAGTTGTATGGGGATTTACAAATATTGTTGATAATAATGAATTTATATATGCTTTCTCATCATTAAATCAAGCTACAATAATTGGATTAAGTAGCAATAATATTGATGTTAACATAATTATACCTTCAACAATAAATAGCTATGAAGTAGTAATGATTACTGATACTGCATTTAATAAAAATCAACAAATTGAATCAATTCAATTACCTAATACAATAACAAAGATACTACCTTCTTCTTTTTCTTATTGTCCAAAATTAAAAGCAATAACATTTGAAGAAAACTCACAACTTGAAGAAATTCTGAGTCATGCATTTTATGATTGCACAAGTTTAACAAGCATCACGATTCCTGAGGGTGTAACAAGTATAGGGGATTCTGCATTCTCTCTCTGCACAAGTTTACCAAGCATCACGATTCCTGAGAGTGTAACAAGTATAGGGAATTCTGCATTTATAGGTTGCACAAGTTTAACAAGCATCACGATTCCTGATGGTGTAACAAGTATAGGGCGTGGTGCACTCTATAATTGCACAAGTTTAACAAGCATCACGATTCCTGAGAGTGTAACAAGTATAGGGGATTATGCATTCGGTTATTGCACAAGTTTAACAAACTTCATGATTCCTGAGAGCGTAACAAGCATAGGGAATTCTGCATTCGGTTATTGCACAAGTTTAACAAGCGTCATGATTCCTGAGAGTGTAACAAGCATAGGGGATTATGCATTCTCTGATTGCACAAGTTTAACAATTTATGTTAAAGCTACCTCAAAACTTAGTGGGTGGAGTGATGATTGGAATTATTCAAATAGACCAGTTGTATGGGGGTATGAAGGTTAGATAAAGTAATATTACTAAAATATTCTCTATAAATGTTTTACATAATCTAAAAATATTGAATATTTTGGGTGAAGTTTAAGCCCGCATCCCTTTTAACATTTTACGAAATGACTTTCTATTAATAAAAGTATTACGAGAAGTAACTTTACATTGTAAATACGCAATAAAACTTGATGAACGCATGCTATTTTAGGTGTACGCAAAAGTTCTATAAACAATTCAAGTGTACGCAACCTTTTTCAATATTTGTAGGTGTACGCAATGTATTAAAATTGGTGTTCTCTTTCATAAAAGAACAATTACTTTGATACGAATAAATTCGGTTTCATTAAGGGTTAAATAGCATAAAACGGATTGATTTATGGGGTTTTCACCTCATTTTAATGGCTATTTGGCTTCAATGAGTGATTTGCTTCACTTCATTGGAGCCTTTTTCGTATAATAAAACATAGGTTTTTTGAAACACCAATAACTATTCCTAGTTTGTGGGTAGTTTAAATATTTATGGGTAAATAGGATATAAGGTAGTCCCTTAATAATTGACACTATCAATACTAAAAGAATTAATTCTCTTTTTTTTGTTGTATATGTGATATAATTAGTAAGAAACGAGGAGAATATTATGGAATATCAAATATTAGTTAAAGAATTTGAGAAACATCAAAACCCAACTAAAGCCAAAGCGATGGCAGCCTATATGAGAAATCAATTTCTGTTTTATGGTATTCCAACGCCGGAAAGACGTAAAATAACTGCTCCAATATTAAAGGAAATGAGGAAATTTGATACCGTCGATTGGAATTTCATCAGCAAATGTTGGGAGAATCCTTACCGAGAAATGCAATATGTAGCGGGTGGCTATATAGCGCAAAACAAGTCTTATTTAACAATCGCTGATATTGAACGACTTAAATCATTGGCTATTACAAAATCTTGGTGGGATACGATTGACGGATTAGATACTGTCATCGGCTATATTGCTTTTTACGATAAAAAGGTAAATGAAATACTGCTTGAATGGAGCGTCGGTGATAATATTTGGTTACGGCGGATTGCGATTGACCATCAACTTAAAAGAAAAGAGAAAACAGATACGGTTTTATTGGAAAAGATTATTTGTAATAATTTTGGAACAAGCGAGTTTTTTATTAATAAGGCTATAGGTTGGAGTTTACGTGAATATAGCAAAACAAACCGGCAATGGGTGAAATCCTTTATTAATAAACACCGCGAACGGCTGGCTTCTTTAAGCATTAGAGAAGCCAGCAAGTATTTGGGAGATTAGTTTAATCCAAAATTTCAATTGATTATTCGTTTAAATGTAATAAAATATATCTTTTTCTTTAACCAATTTCTGACAAAAACCGTTATCATTAATATTGTTTCTTGGCAAAATGACAATTGTGTGTTATAATTTTATTTGGTTTTTTCATTTTGAATACTTGTTTATACGGTTTATAATTAATTTTCGTTGTATATCAATAGAAATAAATCGAAAAATAACTTTATATGTAACAAGTCGAAAATACATGAGAGAAAAGGTAGTATATGTCAATTGATTTTTCCGAATTTATCAATCATTTGATTTCTAATCCAATCTTTTTGTTAACAATTATTTTAATATTGGCCGTGATTTTAATTAACGGTTGGACTGATGCGCCTAATGCGATTGCCACTTGTGTTTCCACAAAAGCAATTTCACCGCGAAATGCGATTATTTTGGCGACCGTGTTTAATTTCTTGGGAGTATTTATTATGACAATGTTTAATTCCAAGGTAGCAGCGACCATATATAACATGGTTGATTTCGGCGGTGATACTACGCAGGCTTTGACGGCATTATCGGCAGCTATGATTGGAATTGTTATATGGGCAACCTTAGCTTGGTATTTCGGTATTCCGACGAGTGAAAGTCATGCTTTAATTGCCGGAATCTCAGGTGCTGCGATTGCCCTACAAAACGGTTTCAGCGGCATTAATCCCGATGAATGGGTTAAAGTTTTATATGGAATCGCGCTTTCGACTGTTCTAGGTTTTGGCTCGGGGTGGTTGATTGTGAAAGCTTTGGAATTAATTTTTAAAAATGTTCGCCGGCGTAAGGCACAAAACTTTTTTAAGAAAGGTCAAATTGGCGGTGCCGCGGCTATGGCTTTTATGCACGGTGCTCAGGACGGACAAAAGTTCATGGGAGTTTTTATGTTAAGTATTTTTCTATCCCAAGGACAATACCAGGTAACGGAATTTTTTATACCGGTTTGGTTGATGATTCTTAGTTCAGTTGTGATGGCATTTGGGACTTCGATTGGTGGTTATCGAATAATCAAAACCGTCGGTATGGATATGGTTCGTTTGGAACAATATCAGGGTTTTGCCACTGATATTGCGGCGGCTGGAAGTTTATTGCTTTCTTCGGTATGGGGTATTCCCGTAAGTACCACCCATATGAAAACAACCGCAATAATGGGTGTCGGTTCCGCCAAAAGGCTATCGGCGGTTAAGTGGAATGTGGTTGGAGACTTAGTCTTAACTTGGATATTAACATTCCCCGGTTGCGGTCTTATTGGATATGCGATGGCAAAATTATTTATGTTGATATTTTAGAAAGGAAAACAAAGATGTCAAAACTAAAAAATAATTATTATTTTATATCTTTTTCTGAACTGGTAAAGTATTCGTTACGTGAAGCCGAGCTCCTTAATGAGATAATTATTAATTATAATAATATTAATTTAAAAGCGGAAATTGCCAAGATGCATGAAATTGAGCATCAGGCCGATACCGCTAATCATGCCGTTGTTTTTAAATTAATAAGAGAATTTATTACACCGATTGAAAGAGAAGATATTATTGCTATTTGTCAAAAAATTGACAATGTAACTGATGCCATTGAAGATGTCTTATTGCGCTTTTATATGTATAATATCAAGAGTTTACGCTCGGATTTGACTGATTTTGTTAAGGTTGTAATTGCTAGTT
The DNA here is from genome assembly GCA_023228385.1 of Bacilli bacterium. Lineage (GTDB taxonomy): Bacteria > Bacillota_I > Bacilli_A > ML615J-28 > CAG-698 > UBA3946. Next base: position 14,317 of record JALOBF010000011.1, on the reverse strand, counting down.
GTAAAGCATTAGAACGTGCTTTTGAAGAATTTCCCAATTTTAAGAAGTCCAACAGATTAAAAGAATATATTGTTGAAATCAACAATCTCGAGGAAAAAGCTGACCGCCTTTATACTAACGCGGTAAGAAAACTTTTTGTTGAAACGAAAGATCCGATAGAATTAATAGTATGGGAAGAGGTTTATCTCCGCTTTGAGAATTGTTGTGATGCCTGCGAAGAAGTGGCTGATGCGATTGAATCGGTTATTATGAAAAATATTTAGATATATTGAACGGTCTCAGAAATGAGGCTTTTTTTATACTTCGGTACATTGCTTTTTATTAGTTTATATGATAAAATTAAGCATTAATACATATAGGATGGAATTTGTAATCATGGCCGTAAGTATAATTCAAATTATAGCAATATTTACTGTTCCGGCATTAATTATTAAATATCGTAATTTTAAACTGACTAAAATAATCGGTATGATAGGCAGTGCTTATTTATTAGGAATTTTAGTTGCTTTAATAATTTTTCTTTTCGAAAAATTAGGATTGCATATTCGTTTAAATAAAGATATTGGTCAAATCGGCCGTCATGCGGCCATCGGTATTGCTATTCCTTTGCTGCTTTTTAGTTCTAATCTAAGGAAACGAAAAAGCTTTCAAAGACTGTTCTTATATCCTTTTCTACGTTAACTTTTTCTGTCGTTTTAGTAGCGACCTTAGTTAATTTTTCATTTGGAAAAACGATTGAATATGGAGCGGAGCTATCGGCGATGGCGATTGGTTTATATACCGGCGGCACTCCAAATTTAAATGCTATCGGTAATATATTTGGGGTAGAAGGGAGTTTAATCGCCCGCGCTAATCTTTCCGACATGATTATTGGTGCCGTATTTTATTTGTTTTTACTTACCATTTGCAAACCTTTATTACGGAAAGTATTAAAACCAGCTGGGGATGCGGTGTATTTAACTAAAAAATCGGAAATCGTTAATAAAGAAGAATTGAATTTAAAAGAATTGCGTCATTATAAATCATTAATTTTTACCACAGTTTTGGCCGTATTAATGGTTACCGGCGGTGCCCTTTTGAGAGTTGTTGTTTGGATAACCGGTGGTCGTCCGGAAGGAAACTGGTTGATATTATGGTGCCGCCGATAATGATTACCGTTACTTTATTAGAAATAACCGCCTCCCTTTTTCGCCGGGTAAGAGGGGCGAAAGGAACAAACATCATCGGTCAATATTAATCCTTGTTTTTTCTTTTGCCTTGGCGGCTTCGGTCGATTTAACCCGTTTACACGGTAATTTCGGCCGGATACTTATTTTTTTTGGATTGATTACGGTTTTGTTTTTTGCTATTCATATTATGTTTTCAAAATTATTTAATATTGATGTTGACTGTGTAATCGTAACCGCCACTGCCGGAATTTATGGGCCGGCTTTTATTCCCGCTATTACCAAGCAAATAAACAACGATGCGTTAACAATCCCCGGTTTGATCTGCGGTTCGCTCGGTTATGCGGTTGGAACTTTTCTTGGTTTTTGCTTTGGGCTTTTATTTAAACTCTAAATAATAAAGAAGGTGCAAAGATGAAGGATTATAAATATATTTATGGACCGATTCCGTCCCGGCGTTTGGGGCGGTCGCTGGGAATTGCTCCGATTCCGGTTAAAACGTGCAATTATTCTTGTGTGTATTGCCAGTTGGGTCGTACCGATAAAATGACTCTCACGCGGCAAATGTTCTATCCGGTTCAAGATATTCTGGCGGAGTTAAAAGATGCAATTCAGGGTAATATTGAATATGATGTTGTATCCGTTGTTGGCAACGGCGAACCGACCCTTTATTCCGGCTTGGGAACGTTAATTCAAGAGACGCGAAAATATGTCGCAAAACCGATTGCGGTTATTACCAACGGTGCCCTTCTATATGATTCTATAGTGCGGAGCGAACTTAAAGGAGCGGACATTGTCATGCCCTCGCTTGATGCTTATGATGAGATTAGTTTTCACCAAATCAATCGCGGTCATCACGGCCTTAGTTTTGAACGGGTCTTATCCGGCATTATTGAATTTTCACATGAGTATACAGCTGATTTATGGTTGGAAATCATGATAATTGCCGGAGTTAATGATAGCGATGAATCGCTTGAGAAGTTACGGGACCTTACGAAATTGATTAGATTCAACCGGTTATATATAAATACGCCGATCCGCCCGCCGGCCGAACCATGGGTTACGGCGAGTACGCCGGAGAGGTTGAGCCGGGCGGCTTGTATTCTTGGCGGCACTTCGATTGAGCATTTCAGCCCAACCCCCTATCAAAGCGGCATCGACGACGATTATCGGGCTGTTATTAGTCTTATCGGTCGTCATGCAATGCGTGAACAAGAAATCATTAGTTTTTTAAGGATACGCGGTAATTTGACCGTTGATTTAATATTGAATCAATTAAAAGAAGATAATGATGTTGAGAAAATTCATTATCAAGATACCATTATTTTTCGGACGAAATAATTAAAAGGAGATAAACAACTAGAGATGAGCGGTAATGTATTAAAAAACAAGAATTTTCTTTTATTATTTATCGGGGCATTATGTTCGAATATCGGTCAGGTTTTTTATACTTTTTCGGTCGGATTATATGTTCTGGATATCTCGGACAGTCCCTTTATTCACGGCGTATACCTTGCAACAAGCGGCCTGGTTTTTCTTTTGGCAACTCCAATCGGCGGTTTTTTGGCCGATCGTTTAAACAAAGCCCGGATAGTATATCTTACCGATTATATCCGGGGCGGCATTATTATTGTCAGCGGTTATTTTTTGTTTTCTTATCATAATCTAACCGTCCAATTGGTAGTTTTATTTGTTACGGCCTTTTTGTTAAATGTACTGTCGGCAATATTTAATCCGGCTGCCAGTTCATTGGTAAGGTTTATTGTTGAGGAAGAACAGTTGCAACAAGCACAATCATATTACGGCATCTTAAACAGTATCCAACAAATTATCGGCATTATATTGGCCGGGATTTTGTTTTCATTTTTAAAAATTGCGGTATTGTTTGTTTTGGTCGGAGCGTTATATATTTTATCGGGATTTTCGGAAATGTTTATCCGTTATCAATATCAAAAGAAAGAAGATGCTCTTACCTTTAATACGATGGTTAAAGATTACGGCGAAGGACTCCGTTATCTTCAGGGACAAAAGGCCCTTTTGCTGGTTGTTTTCGGTATTCTGTTTATTAATTTTTTTATTGTTCCGATATTTAATAACGGAACAACCAATTTTGTTACTTATTATCTTATTGATGATTATCTTTTTTCCGAATCGATAACCCCGAAATTATGGGCGGCGCTTTTCAGCTGCTTTTTGTCCGTCGGCTCGTTAATCAGCGCTTTTGTTTTGAGCATTACAAAGGATAGAGGAAACTATGGCAATCGGTTAAAAAGGTGGTTGTTTGTACTGGCCCTGATAATTGCCGCGATACCGATTAGTTTTTATTTTCTGGTTATTATTTTTAATCGACTGAATCTGTATTTGCTGACTTTTTCCGCAATTATGTTTTTTATTGGAATTGTTGTGGTTTGTATTAATACGCCGGCCGGCGTTGCCATTCAAAAGATAGTCGAAAAGGATAAATTAGCCAAAGTCCAGAGTTTGCTCACGATTGGTTCGATGGGACTTACGCCGTTTGCCTCTTTCCTTGGCGGCGCCGTTATTTCCAAATTTGGACTGGGCCCACTATTTATCGTTTGTGCCGGCGGAATATTGATAACGTCGATTATTATCGGTTTAAGCAAACAAATCAGCACTTTAGGTGCGGGAGTGAATAATGGAGAAGAAAATATAGCGGAAATGGAGTGAAATATGAATTGGGAAAAACTTACGTCTGAAGATTTCAAAGCTGCGGTTATTGAAACCGGAGTATGCATAGTTGCTTTTGGTGTGGTCGAACGCCATGGCGATCATTTGCCCTTAGGAACCGATTACCTTAACGGTCATCGGTTGGCGACCCTTGCGGCGGAAAAAGAAAAAGCGGTTGTGTTCCCGCCCTTTTATTTCGGTCAGATTTATGAAGCCCGTTGTTTTCCCGGAACGATTACAATACAACCGGCTTTATTAATAGAATTAATACAGGGTGTATTTGATGAGATCGGCCGAAACGGCTTTAAAAAAATAATTATTTTAAATGCCCATGGCGGTAACGACGGATTATTAAAGTTTATTGTACAGGCCCAGTTATGGGAAGAAAAACCGTATGTAATTTATTGGTATCAGCCCGGCTGTCCGGCTCGAACCGCATTTTATCGGGAAATATGCGAAAGCGGACTGCACGGTCATGCTTGTGAATGCGAAACGAGTATTTCCCTTTTTCATCATGGCGAATTGGTAAAAACCGACCGGATTCCGGAAGAGACATATTACCCGAAAAAACGTTTGGGGCATTTGCCTAAAAACTTCTCGGCTCTTTCATGGTACAGCAATTATCCCGAGCATTATGTCGGTAACGCCAATTATGCGACATATGAAAAAGGCGAAGCTCTTGTCCGAAAAGAAACCGAGTTTTTGGCTCAATTTATTGCTGATGTAAAAACGGACCAAGTCTTGCCGGTTTTAAGTAATGAATTTTATTCATGTAATTTTTAAGTGTTGATAAGATTTAATACTCTTTTTAAAAAATAATTGAATTCGAGAAACGGTTATGCTATAATATCGAAGAAGACAGTTACCTTTATCCCGTTCCTTAAGCCTTTTGCCCGGTAACTGTCTTCTTTTATATTGTTTTCCGGTTATTATTTTAGTCTTGCTTCCATAAGATATACTGAAATATAATTAGGAAGCGAGGTTAATTGGATGAGTGTCTGTCCGACTGGGACTTTTATGTATGCTGTGGATATCAATGACACATTAGGGTTAATAGCTGATAAATTTGGAACAACTGTTGAGGCCATATTAATGGTTAACTCCGGAATCAACCCCGATAATTTGCAAATCGGTCAAAGCATTTCTATACCATTGGCTATCGAAATGCCGCTTCCCGAACCGCTGTATTCAGAATTGGAATTAAACAATCGACTTCGTTTACTTTGGGGCCAGTATGCCGGTTGGTTACGGTTAGTTACAATATTTTTCATTTATGATTTACCGGGCTTTGAAGATGCTTATCATCGGCTACTTCGCGTTCCTAACGATGTTCAAAATGTATTTTTTGAATTATATGGTGAGACGGTTGCGGAACAATCTATGAATTTATTTGAAGAAAACATAATAATTGCCGTTCGCTACCTTAAAGCGGTTAAATCAAGTAATAAAAGTGTAATTAACAGCTTAACCGAACGGTGGCATTTAAACACCGATGAAATCGGAGCACATCTTGTTTCGATTAATCAATATTGGACCCGCGAAGAATGGGTTCGTTTGTTTTCGGTTTTATTTGATTTAATTAAAGCGGAAATCTTGTATCTTTTGAGCAGTGATTTTGAACAAAGCACCCTTATTTATGATGAAATGGAAAATCATGTTTTAGAAATAGCCGGTGTGATGTTCGACGGTATCGTAAGTCAATTTCCGGATTGTTTTAGTTAAACAAAGAGATGCAATCTCATTTTATTTTTTTCAAAAGGGGATAACAATGATTATTAATTCTTTATTGGATTTGATCGGTAACACACCGGTAGTTGCCTTTGAAAGTGTTTATATAAAACTTGAAGTTTTTAATCTAACCGGTTCGGTTAAAGACCGTCCGGCCAAATGGATGATAGAAGGTATGGAACAAGACGGTCGGCTCGCTCCGGGTGATGTAATTGTGGAACCGACGAGTGGAAATACCGGTATAAGCCTGGCGGCAATCGGTGCGGTTAAGGGCTATCCGGTTATTTTAGTAATGCCGGAGACGATGAGTCGGGAACGCCGGCAAATTATGGCGGCTTACGGCGCAAAAATTGTTTTGACGCCCGGCGAAGCGGGCATGACCGGAGCGATTAAGGAAGCGACGCGGTTAGCCTCCAAACCCGGTTATGTGATGCCGAGTCAATTTACAAACCAATATAATGTCCTTTCTCATCAGCACTCGACTGCCCAGGAGATTATTGATGAATTTTCATGTTTGGACTTTTTGGTTGCCGGTATCGGTACCGGCGGAACCATTACCGGAATTGCTTACGAATTGAAACGTTATTATCCAAATATAAAAATCGTTGGCGTTGAACCGAAAGAATCACCGGTTGTTTTATCCGGCATAAAGGGCCCCCACGATATCCAAGGGATAGGTGCCGGCTTTATTCCGGATATCCTTGATGTTGATGTTATTGATAAAATTGCGGTTGTATCTTCCGCCGTCGCTAAGGCAGAAACCCGCCGTTTAAGCCGAAAAGGCTTATTTGTCGGTATATCCTCCGGTGCCGCCATCAGAGTGGCTTTAGATTTGCGGCAAAATGAAGGTGATGATAAAATTATTCTTGTTATCGCCCCTGACGGTGGGTTTAAATATCTAAGCACGGAAATTTATGATTAATTATTATCCCTAAACCATGTTGAAGCTTATCCATGGTTTTTTTATTAAATAACAAAAAACAAATAATTTAAGATATAATATTTTCAAATTCACATTCGAATTATAAAAAAAAACATATAATAAAATATATAAGGAGGAAAAACAGTAATGCTTTTTAAAGGGAGGAATATAGGATGTTATCTTTTCTCCGTTCGATTAAAGAAAGAGATCCGGCCGCGCGTCACAATTTACAAATAATTTTATTCTATCCGGGCGTTAAAGCGATATTTTGGTACCGTATTGCTCACTTTTTATATGTAAAACTAAAATTGAAATTAATGGGTGAATTTATTATGTTTATAGTTCGGATGATTCACGGTATTGAAATTCATCCGGCTGCCAAAATCGGTAAAAGACTATTTATTGATCACGGAAGCGGCGTTGTTATCGGTGAAACGACAATTATCGGTAATGACTGTACAATTTACCAAGGGGCTACCTTAGGCGGTACGGGAAAAGAACGATGCAAACGTCATCCGACTCTCGGAAATAACGTTATGGTCGGAGCCGGGGCCCGCATTCTTGGGAATATTACAATTGGCGATAATGTGAAAGTCGGAGCGAATGCGGTGGTTTTGGATAATGTTGAAGCCGGGAAGACGGTTGTAGGCATTAAAGGAAGAACTCTTTAAAAAACGAGTTCTTTTTTTAAAAAATGAGAGTTAAAAAACAATTAAAAACAGTTGATGCCCCGACTAATTTAAATAATAATTTAAATAATTCAAAAAAAACTTAACAAAGAAGAACAGTCATGATATAATTATAGGCAAATATGTTTTAGGGAGGCTAATATGGATTTATTTAAGAAATTTAAACCGACATTGGATATAATCAACGCCGCTAAAGAACAAGGCATCTACCCATATTTCCATGCTTTGGCAACCGGACAGGATACGGAAGTCCATATGTACAATCGTAAGGTCATTATGATTGGATCAAATAATTATTTAGGATTAACTTCACATCCGGAAGTAATCGCCGCCGGAGTTGCTGCTATTAAAAAATATGGATCGGGTTGTTCCGGTTCAAGGTTTTTAAACGGAACACTAGACATACATTTGGCATTGGAAACTGAATTGGCCGATTTCTTAAAAAAGGAAGCGGTTATGACATTCAGTACCGGTTTTCAGTCAAATCTGGGAATTATCAGTGCCGTTGCCGGAAGGAATGATTATATTGTCGGTGATAAAGAAAACCACGCCAGCATTTACGATGCCTGCCGTTTGAGTTATGCAAAACTATTGCGTTATGAACACAATGACATGGAAGACTTGGAAAGGAAACTCGCCAGCATTGACGCCGATAAAGGCATCCTGATTGTTACGGACGGTGTTTTCAGTATGACCGGGGATATTTGTAATTTACCGGAAATCGTCCGTCTCGCCAAAAAATATGGTGCTCGGATAATGATTGATGATGCCCACGGTATGGGGGTTATGGGTAAACATGGACGCGGTACCGCTGAGTATTTCGGTTTAGAGGACGATGTTGATATTTATATGGGGACCTTTAGTAAATCATTGGCTTCACTGGGCGGTTATATGGCGGCGGAATGTGATGTTGTAGAGTATGTAAAACACGTATCCCGGCCCTTCATCTTTAGTGCCTCAATTACGCCGGCCAGTGTTGAATCGGCTCGGGCAGCGCTTCGAATTATTCGCAGAGAGCCGGAAAGAATTAAAGCGTTACATGATATTAGTCAGTATATGCGGCAAGGGCTTAAAAACTTAGGCATTGATATTATTGAAAGCCAAACGCCGATAATTCCGATTTATACTTATCAGGACGAAAAAGCCTTTATCGCCTGTAAGATGTTACTTGAACACGGTGTTTACGTTAATCCGGTTATATCCCCGGCAACGCCACCGGGGCAAAGTATGTTACGCACTTCTTATACAGCCACTCATACTAAAGAACAGATGGATTTTGCGATGCTTGCCATTAAAGAAGTTTTGGATATTTTAAAGAATTATGAATAATTCTGTTTTTAAGTGATAAAATATAATTGTCATATGGCTGGTTTTGTAAGTTTGACCATAATAATAAACTTTCCCCCTGCTCTTATTTGGCGAGAGCGTAATAAAGATGGCCTGGAGCTCTCGTAACCGAGAGCTTTTATATTCTTTTTTTGTTTACTAATGTATATAAATTATAAAAATAGGGATAATATTATCGTCATATGACTAAGGCTTTGGAAGTCAGGCCTTTAAACAGAAACTTCCGATTTGCTCTTTCCGTCGAGAGCAAGAAATCAAAATAAGGACGAATCCCCCTGATTGGGGGATTTTTTTTTAATATTTTATTGCTATTCTTTTAAAAAAGTAGTATAATTGATGAAGCGGAGTCAGTATGGAAATTATTAAATGCGTTGATGTTGTAAAGAATTATACAAATAAAAAAATCACAACATATGTTCTTAAAAATATTAATATTATCATTAACCGCGGTGAATTTTGTGCAGTTACCGGGCCTTCGGGCAGCGGAAAAACAACCCTGCTTTATGTTATGAGCGGACTTGAAAAATGCACTTCAGGCTCAGTTGAAATCTTCAAAAAGCCACTATCTTTATTTAGTAGTAAAGAAACAGCCGAAATAAGGAAGCGCCGGATTGGTTTTGTTTTTCAGTTTTATAATCTTCTCCCTAATTTAACCGTTTATGAGAATATTTTATTGGCAAAAATTATTTCCGATAATAAAGAGGGTGATATTGCTGCCGCCTTGGCGGTTGTCGGCATGGAAGAGCGAAAAAAACACTTTCCGAGCCAACTATCAGGCGGTGAGCAGCAACGGGTCGCCCTTGCCCGGGCGATTATTAATGATCCGGAGATTATTTTTGCTGATGAACCGACCGGAAATTTGGATATGGCCGGCGGTATTGTGATTATGGATTTATTAAAAAAGCTTAATAATGATTACCAAAAAACAATTATTTTGGTAACTCACAGCGAAGATAATCTTAAATACTGTAACCGTCATATTAAATTACTCGATGGGAGAATTATTGGCGATGAGAAAACTGGCTTTTAAGTTTCGTTTCGCTTATCGTAATTTAACCGGAAAGAATATTTTATTTTCCTTTGCCGTTCTCTTTTTATTAATAATATTCCTGACACTTTCGCTTATTGTAGCATCACATAAACCAATGATAACGAAAATATTTTATCACCAAGCCAAGGATCGTTATTTGAACATTGATATGACATTAACCTACGATGAAAATTCTACCCTTAAAATAGTAAATCAGCGGCGTATCGGTACGGAGTACCGGGATTATTTTGATTATTATGCAATTTTTTATAATTTTTACTCAATCATTGAAGGTGAGAACGAATCGTTTTATGGTCATATTTTTTCTTCCGATATTACCGGTTTTAACCGGGTAATCGATTATCCGGTCGATAATATCGGTAAAAGGGAAGCGGTAATATCAGAGTCGACTGCCGATAATAATCAACTGATAAAAGGCGGCACTCTTACAATGTATTTCGGCGGTAAGGAATATGAGTTCCGCATAAAAGCAATAATACCCGATCGGGGGATATTTACCGATAATGCCGTATTTATTTTAAAAGACGATCTTTTGCATGAAATAATCGGCCCGGGAACACATAATTTGGGAAATACCATTTATTTTAGATTAAAGTCGGATATTTCGGTTGATAATGCCCGTTCCGCATTAAATGCGGATAGTGAATATGGTCAATATTTGATTACCCCCACCGTTGATTATGAATATATTGATTATTATACCCGTTATGGCAGTTCATTTTTTATGGCAATCGGAGTGGTTGTAATCTTCGCATTGGTTTTAATAATCCGTTCCGTGTTTTCTTTGTATTTTAAGGACTTTAACGCTCAATATGCGGTAATAAATATTTTGGGCGGAAGTCGTTTAATGGCATTTAAAATCTGGGTTTATCAACTTTTAATGCTTACCGGTTTGGCCTTACCGCCGGCGGTTGTTATCAGTAATTATCTCTTTAATATTGCGGCTCAGGCCTTTGAGGTTAAAAGTATTATTACCCTTCCTTTCTTATCGGTTTTAGTTGCGGTTTTGTTTTATCTGTTTATTTTGGTTTATGAGTTAATTCACCGTTACCGAATATTGCAAAAGGAATCGCTTGTCTATCTGAGCAAAGATAAAAGATCTAATTTGGAAATTAATCAATTTCCGATTTTGCTTTTAATTATTTTTTATATTATCAATAATAGCTTAAGCGGTTTTAATATCGGCATCAAAGCTTTGATAAACATTATTTTGATTTTAGTTTTATCAGTCTTATTGCTCGGATTGATAATAGAATTGTTTAGTTGCTTATTTAAACTTTCGAAAAAGCGGACGGTATTTAATACTTTCACCGTTAAACATCTAAAATCAAGTAAAATTGTCGCCGGCTCATTAAAAGTGATTATGATCTCAATGGTTATTATTGCTGCCGTTTTATCCGTTATCCGTTCCGTTCGAAAAAATAATTACGATTTTCGCCGCAAACTAAAAGCCGATTATCTGATTGCAAATATCAGCGATTATAATGCCAATCTTAAAAATGATCTTATCCGTGATTATCCGATTAACGTGGCTGATGAAGCGGTTTTCTTTCAGGATGTATACATAAAAGATTATGAAAAAGGTATTCCCTTTTTTCTCTCAGTTGAATACGATAATATTGATTATTATTATTCGCTTTCATTAAACGAAGAAGTCCGATCCCGCTTCGCGCAAACAGAAAACCTTTATATATTATTACCGGAGTCATTTTCTTATATTTATCAAGCGGAAATTGATGATATAATAACTATAAGATTAAGTCCGACTCTTGGCGATAAAGATTTTATAATTGCCGGGTTTTTTTCAACGGAATATGATACTTTTGTTTTTACAAATTATCTTTCCTATTCCGGCGGGAATGCGGCAAACAGTTTGATCTTTAATAGTGGTCCCTTTTTTTCTGTTGAAAATAAAGGCGCAATTATTAAACAATATAGCAGTAAAATGTATCTTTTAGTTGATATTAAAAAAACTGCAGATGCAGTTTTTTCTCAGTCGGACCAAGTAATAAATATTTTACTGTGGGTGTTTTGGTTTATTGTTGGCGGTTTCGTCATTGTCATTATCAATAATTCTCTTTTAACCTTCTCGGTTTTAAAAGCGGATTTCGCAAAACTTAAAATATTAGGACTTGACGATTGGCAGTTAGGGCGCAATATTATAAAAGAAGTGATGTTTATTGTTGCCATTGCCGTAACAATCGCTTTTGTTGTTTTGGTGCTTTTGTTTCCCAACTTTTCGCCGATGATGCTTGTTTTCGGTTATTACAAGGAAATCGCTGTAAGCGGCGACGAACTGTTAAAGTTTTTGAATTTAGGGGCTTTAATCTATATTGCTAGTTATTTGATTTATTATTTTAAAATAAGAAGTATTAATGTTATTGATACAATCAGAAAATTTTAGGAGGAAGTATGAAAAAGAAATTATTATTTTTGTTTATTTTGGTTTTCTCGTTATTTGTCGTTGTCGGTTGTGATGGTGAAAACGGTGATGACGGCAAATATGAAGGCACTGAGTTTTTAGCCGCTCCGGTAAATCTGGCGATTAATGATAAGAATAAGGTTTTATCTTGGAATACTGTTGAGCATGCCACTAAATATGAAGTTTATGTTAATGGCAAAAAGAAAACAACCGTTACGGAAACATCCTATGATTTCAGTAACCTCAAAGGCGATTATATAACTTTTTATATCGTTGCGACGGGTGTTGAATATTCCCAATCCGCAAAGAGCTTAACCATTGCATATCAAGCAAATAGTAAAACGGAGATTTCGGCGGTTATTAGTGTAGCTGACAATTTAGAAATGGAAATCGACTTAAATTTCGCAAATGAAATTGTGAAGCGTGGAATTACATCCGAACAGTTTTCAGCTGATGCCCACGTATTACAGAATTTTTTTGCGGCCATGGAAGCATCGGATGGCCCCGATGATATAAAAGCAGCTTTTTCCGCCTTTTTAGCGGCAGATATTGAAATTGAGGCTTATGTTGCCGGTTTCATGAAGTATTTGCAACCGATATTGGAATCGCAATATGATTTGATAATTGATCTTACGGAAAAAGAGATGCTCGGCGTGATTATGGATATGTATAATCAAGAATATGAAAATTTGGTAATGGCCGTCAGCAATACCGTTCAATATCTCTTTGATATCTATTCATATTGTGCTGATGATGTATTTAATTTAATCAATAATGATAATGATGATATAAAACCCGAAACCATAATTGCGATTAAAGATGAAATTGTTGATACTTTCTTGGAAAAAATGCCGAATGTCAGAGATTTATCTTTATTATACCGGCTATATGCATCGTTTGTAGAAGTGCAAACCGGTAAAAGTGATATGACAATTGCAATTTCCGGTTCCGCTTCGGTTCTTGCCAATGTTACCGTGCTTCAATTCGAATTTTTCTTGAAACTGCTCAAAACTTATGATCTTGCTTTCTATCAAAGTTTTCAAGCAAAAACCGCCGAGCTTCAATCAGATAATGCCATTGCCGTCGAAGCCGCTATTATGGCGGTGAAACAATATCAGCAATTCCTTAATAACAATAAAATACTTAAGGATAAAATCGATAATGCTTTAACGGAAAAACAAAAATCGGATTTGGTTTTAGGCAGTATTAAAATGCAACTCGCTATGATGGAAGATTTGTTGGGGATCCAACTTGAGTTTGATCAGGAACTGTATTTAAAAACAATTGATATCTTTGAAAAACTGGGCGATAAATTCCTTGACTACTTTGCTGCGAGTGACGGTAACTTATTACGGGAAATCACAATTCAATCCGGTTATACGGTATCATATGATTATTATAACTATACTACAATCTATATTAATACAGTAACAAGAATAACTTATGAAGACGAAAATGAGTGGCAACTGGCTAAAAAACTTACAACTTGTGAGATTTTAAAGGAGATTGTCGCCCTATATAATGCCACTGCCGCCCAACTTACCGATGCAGATTTTGCGATATTAATTGAATATATCTTCTATAATCTGGAAGTGGTGGCGTCGGCACAATCGGTCCAGTCCGCTTTATTTGCGTTACTTCCAACTCTTGGCGAGTTTGTTATTGATCACGCTTCCGTATTGCGGGAATTGTTGAATAATTTGGCTGCGTATTTAGCCGAAAATGCGGTTTTCAAAAACCTTGGTGATACCTTTACCGCGATTTGCGAACATTTTGCCGCTGTATCCGGCGTTGAAACTAATTATGACGGTAAGGAATATGAGAGAAACAGTTTAATTATTTTCTTTGCCAAGAACTTCGAACCTTTCTATACCCAAAATAAGAACACGATTGAAACATTGGTAAACGATGTCTTTGTTTTCCTTAAAGCTGAAGCGTCGGCCGGCAATATTGAGTTGACGGTTGATGAAATTGAACAATATGAAACTTTTTTCAATGATATTCTTGATTCGACGATACCGTTATTACAGGAGATTAAAACATTTGACCCCAATAATTTAAATGAGTATCAATTGGGGAAACTTAATGATTTCAAAAATTTGTTTAGTTAATTAAGCTATAGTCATTGTTGAGGCCATTTTACAGATGGCCTTTTTTGTGCGCCCGGTAGTTGTATTAACTGAAGTTTTACCGGGCTTTGGTCACCTTGCTAATTATGACCGGAGAATGTGGATACATAAAGTATTAACCGAAAAGCAAAGGTTCTCGAAGGTGATAGTTTTTCTTGGTTTGATTGGTTTGATA
>JALOBF010000154.1 GCA_023228385.1 Bacilli bacterium | reverse complement strand
GGCAATATCAGAAATTCGTAATCTTTCCTTAATTTTTGTTTCCAGGTTTTCAATATCAGTCGGATTAAAGGTCGACATTAATAAATAATCATCAAGTTGACTCAAATCAATCTTTGGTTCAAGGTCATTTTTATTAACAACAATAATTCTTGTCGTGTTCGTGGTTATTCGCAAAACCTCTCGATCAATTTCAGTTAACGGAGCGTTATAATCAAAAACCAGAATTATCAGTGCCGCTTGATCTATTATTTTTTTTGTTTTCTCGACACCAATTTTTTCAACAATATCTTCAGTATATCTGATGCCGGCTGTATCAATTAGATTAAGTACTATGCCGCCGATGTTAATCTGGCCTTCAACAATGTCTCTGGTCGTCCCGGCAATTTCGGTTACGATCGCCTTTTCTTCCCGAAGAAGTGCATTAAGAAGACTTGATTTCCCGACATTCGGCGGACCAATAATAGCTGTCATTATTCCTTCCTTTAATATAACAGAAGTTTGAGCTTTTTCTAAAATATCATTAAGACGCCTAACCATTGCTTCAATTTTAGGCTGCAAAAACAAGGCGGTAATCTCTTCCTCCTCATATTCCGGATAATCGATATTAACCTCAATGCGCGTAATATAGCCGGTTAGTTCTTGGCGATAACTTTCTATCATTTTCCGAATATCACCCCGTAAACCATGATTGGCCATTTTTAGACTGGTCGCGGTTTTTGCTTCGATAATATCGCAAATTGACTCTGCCTGAGTTAAGTCAATCCGACCGTTGACAAAAGCTCTTTTTGTAAATTCACCCGGTTCCGCCAACCGGCCTCCATTTATCAGCAACAATTCGAGAATCCGATTAGTAACATAAATTCCACCATGGCACCCAATTTCAACTACATCTTCCTTTGTATATGTTTTGGGCGCGCGAAAGACGCTGACCAAAACTTCATCAATCATTTCACTACCATCAAAAATATGACCATAATGAATGGTATGAGAGTCTGCCTTTGTTAAATCCTTGCCCTTAAATATTTTTGTGGCTATGCCAATTGCATCAGAACCGCTTAATCGCACTATCGAAATCGCACTTTTACTTAAGGCTGTTGAGATCGCTACAATAGTATCATTCATTATTCTTTCCCTAAGAAATAAATATTATATCGCGGGCGTCCATTTTCATAGATAAGTTCCCGATAATATATAATATACACATTACGGCTAACAATTAAATCATTGCCGGTGGTAGCTAAATGATCATAGTTGATATTAATGCCGACCGAAGCAACAGCACGGCTGACTAAATCAGTGCAATAAAAAGAGCGATTGCGATTCAAAAGAAAAGAATAATTGTATAAATATCCTAGTTTTGATTTAGCATAATCCACAATTTTGTTTCTTTGCTCTTCCGTTGTGTTTTTAATCCGTAAACCGACAATATTAGGTGTGTCTTCTCCGCTGTAGTACCATATGTTGTTTGATTCAGCAACAACATTGTCTTCCGGTTCAGAGCTATTCCCAAAAACTTCAATAACCTTACTTCCACTATCGGTTACGTTAATTGTAGCATGTCCGATATAAAAATATTTAGAAAGCGGAGCAACAATCCAAGAAAAATTAGGATCGTCGCGCATCGGATTGCGTGATGTAATAAAAATATCGGTTTTTGAGCCTAACCACTTGCGATCAAAATCAACAACGTTTCGTGATGCATCTTCATATTCATGCTTTTTTGCAACTTTATAATAATAAGAATTAGAATTAGCGATATAGAAGTATTCAACCCCGCGGCTTTTAAATTCGTTTATTTTATTTTGAACAAGAAAGTGTTCGATTATTCCATTAACCAAAAAGACGATTGTAAGAATAATAACTATGTTTAAAGTTCTTTTGATAATTAATAACGATATGCGCATTATATCAAAACCTTTCTACTATATTTATTATAATAGGCTTCCCTTGTTTTTTCAATATTTATTTTATTTTACGCCTTTATTTCCTTTATTATTTATGATATAATTAAATAAAAAGGGAGGTAAACGATGACAGAAACGACCTTGGCGGGTTTATTAGAAAATGCCGAAAAATGTCTTAAGCATTTTAGCATTTCAAATAATTTTGTAATCGATTTTATTTACAACTCATTATGTTTTGAAAACGATAAAATATCAATCGCGGATATAAAAAGAGTAATAATAGACGGCCAAATAACCTCTGAAAGAATGGATATCATTATTCGTAATCATTATGCCGCATTAATCTTTACAATGACATTGGTAAAAAACGATATCGATTTAGACGAAAATAAAATTAAGGACATTCACGAATTATTAATGCAGGATTTAAGCGTCGGGGGGCTTTATCGAAATGTTGATATTTCAATTAAAGGCTCCAATCATACCCCGCCCAGTTATATGAAAGTATACGACCGAATGAAAAAATATATTAATACAATCCGCTATCATCATGGTGATGTTTTCGAATTGGCAGCTTACAGCCACTTACAATTGGCAAAAATTCATCCGTTTTTGGACGGAAACGGCCGTTGTTCGCGATTGGTATTATTTTATTATTTTATTAAAAATAATCTTAACCCTATCATTATTCCATACAACGATAAAGAGAAATACTTTTATCTGTTGGAAGAGTTTAAGGTTAATAAAAATATCAATCCTTTTATCGATTATCTAAAACAACTAAGTAATATTAGCAAAGCTGCTAAAGTTTAAATTATACAGTTTCTTTTTTACTCTCTATAAAAAGGCAGTAATGCTATATGCCTTATAGAAATATGGAAAGAATCTTAATGTTTTTTGGGAAAAACCAAAATATACCTCGTAGTATGGCCAATTATAAACAAAGTAAAAACCATGTTACGGGGTTTTTTATATGGTGTATACATAAACAAGGAGAAATTAATTATCGGGGAAAAAATTTTACAAAAAATAAATTAAAATACTTAAAACCAGTCCTTATATCAAAAATGCAAGGGAATAAGCAATCACTACCTCCGGATGAATTTAAAGAAATATCAGATGCTTCCAAAGTGACTATGTTATTTGAAAAGTATGGATTGTCCATTTCTATTTTAGCTCAAAAAAAGATATTCAAGCGCTCAACTGGACGGCGTTGACAAAAATCGGGAGTAGAAGACATCAAAAAAAGAAAAGACAATACCGGAAGACCGGCTGTCCGTGATTTGTCACCTACAGAAGAAATAAAACAATTAAAAGACAAAAATAAGCATTAAAAATAAGGGGTGAAATTCCCATTCCAATGGCAAAGGCTTAGATCACTGTACAACGATAGATACCCATCGAATTTAGATAGAACGGAACCAAATGAGTATAGGACTTCTTTATTACACAACATATCTGCACAAAAAACTAGTCGCCAATTAAGGCGACTAGTTAATAATGAAAATAAGATGAAAAAAGTTAGGGTGGGCACTCCCTATTTTTTTCTTTTTATTTTTTTAAGTTACACCACGCTTGTAACAT